>JAQUNB010000170.1 GCA_028717825.1 Candidatus Omnitrophota bacterium | reverse complement strand
CCTTCAAGCTGTGACTGTAGGGCTAAAAAATTCTGATTTGCCTTGAGATCAGGATAATTTTCCGCGACAACCAATAGGCGAGAAAGAGCCGACGACATCTGGTTCGCGGTATCTATCTTTTCTTCGCGCGTCGCCGCTTTTCCCCACTGACTCCTAAGTTCCGTGATCTCCGTAAATAAATTTTTTTCATGCGCGGCATACCCTTTGACGGTATTTACCAGATTCGGGATAAGGTCATTTCTTCTCTGAAGCTGGTTCTCAACCTGCGCCCACGCTGAATTAACGGCCTCGTCAAGCTTGACGACGTTATTTAAACCGCTTATCAGCCAGGCGCCGATAAGCACAATGACCAAAAGTATTATTAGCACCACTTTCCAAACAGTTTTCATCTCGCTCCTCCTTGTTAATTAATTCGTGACTCGTGGCTCGGCCTACGTTACTTTAGGTTAATTCAAGTTAATTAAGGTTACATGAGGTTACGTATCGCGATAAGTGCAACCTAAATTAACCCCAATTAACCTTATGTAACATTATGTAACCTTCGTTCCTCGTCCTAGTGAACACAGCGAGCGATCGTCCTTCGTCTCTCGTCCATCGTGAGATGTGTCGTTTCCGGTACCACATACCACATACTAAACTTGTCGTCTCCATCGGCACGATATACTGTTCTTCCTCACCACGACCCCGAAGACCCGCCGCCGCCGGAAAAACCTCCGCCGAAACCGCCAAAACCACCGCCGAACGAGCTATGGTTCCCTCCCGACCAATGGCTCGTCCCGCCGCTTGATAAGAACAAAAGTGTCCCGAACCTCATCCCAAAAATCAGGACGAAAAACAATAATATGAGCAGCCCGCTCATCGGAGATTCTTTACCGGCCCCGTTTCTACTTTCAAGCGGTTTTATGTCGGCGTCAAATTTTACACCATACTTTTGGCCCACATAGACAGCTATCCCCGAAACCGCGCCAAAGATACCGCTATTATAATCACCTTTTTTAAAATACGGGACCATCTGGTTCTCGATAATAAGTTTACTTCTTAGGTCCGTTATCGTATCTTCCAGACCGTAGCCCACCTCTATCCTCGCCTTGCGATCCGCTACGGCAACAACTATCAAAATACCGTTGTCTTCACCTTTTTTGCCTATTCCCCATTTTTCAAAAAGTCCCGTGGCATATTGTTCGATGGTAAGGGGCCCCGTGGTCTTGATAACGGCCACCGCAATTTCTGCGGATGTTTTCTTCTCAACCTCGGTAATAAGCGCTTCGATCTTACCTTTGGTTTCGGCCGAGAGCACCGTCGCATAATCATTAACGAACCCTGAAAACGCGGGGAACCTTACATCTTCCGTTTCGGGAGAAGCCGTATGCAGACAAACGAAACTTACTGCCAAAAATATTAATACTATCGGTATTTTACGCATATTTATTCCAGATCAGTCAGAAACCATATTATCGGTGTCATTACGAACGTTTCTTGTGTAGGGAACGGTTTCAAACCGTTCCCTACATTGTATCTACAACTTGGGACGAAGCCATTAGCTAAAGTTTATCGATAACATCCGACAAACGCTCAAGCTGGGTAATAAAATCCATTACAAATAATTCCGCGTTTTTGTTCCCGATCCGTCCGTCAAATTTTTTATCCTTTAAAATTTCCAAAAACGACGTCATCTCCACGCCGAACGCTTCTACCATCTGGCTCAATATTTCTTCTTTGTGCGCCGGCGGGGTTTTCATCTTCAGCCTTAACATGTTCTGGAAAACCGGTAAAAGCGCCTTAAAAGACACTTTTATCAGCCGTTCCATGCCGCGCCTGTCGCGCGCGTTCTCAAGATAAGCCTGTCTTAATGTCAGGAGTTTTCCTTTGATCTGATATTCACATTCTTTTCTCAGGTCTTCGTGTTTTGCCTCCAAGCCGGTAAAGACATCCTCCCCGGCGAGAACACACCCTGAATCTTTCATCGTCATGAACTCCATCGGAAAAGTATCCATAGACTTCTCTATGTACGCCTTGGTAAGAAAAAGAGGTGCCGGAACCCCGTGCCGCATACCGATCTTTATCACTTTAAGCATTTTTTTTAGTTCCGGTATGGACATATCCTTAAGAATGATCGCTAAATTTATATCGGAATATTTCGGATTATATTCACAGCTTGTGACGCTGCCATGGGCTAAGACGCTTACAACATTGTCTCCTGAAAACTTTATTATGTCGTTAACGTATAACCTTGTTATATTCCGCGCTTTTTGATGTATTTTTTCCAGATTTTTGATCTCCATATATTCCCCCCGTTTTGTCCGGCTCTACGAAAAACTTATTATACTCTAAATCGATTTTGAGTTAAACCTCAATTTTGTGCGTGCTTGGCACAAAGCCGCACATTGTATCTCGTATCGCGTATTTTACTTTTACCATGCAATCAAAGGTTACTATGCAAATAATGAAAAACCGTTTCTGTTCAGAGTACTGTTTCTCGTAGCCGCCTCACATATTTGTTGGGTCTTCTTGTTAAGGAGCGTATTCTTCTACTAGAAACGGTTTTAGCAAAGTACCGTTCTTTTCCATCTGTTTCGGCTTTTTTCGACATGCTCTATTTCGTCCCTAGTTTTTCTATGCGCTCTGCCAAATGCTAAATGCCATCTGCCAAAAGTTCGTCCTTCGTCTTAGCGAGCGAAGCAAGCGGTCGTCCTTCGTGAAATGCAAACAATGAAAAACCGTTTCTGTCCAGAGTTGTCTCGGGCGCACACTTGGGTGCGCCCCTACGTTATTTGGATTCCCGCTGAACGCCTCTTTATGCTCGCCTTGGCGCGGGAATGACGCCGATGGGTAACACGAATCCCGAACCCCGAACAACGAGTCACGGCCGCCCATCGGCCTACGTTACTTTAGGTTAAGTCAAGTTAATTAAGGTTACATGAGGTTACGTATCGCGATAAGTGCAACCTCAATTAACCTTATGTAACATTATGTAACCTTCGTTCCTCGTCCTAGCGAGCGAAGCGAGCGGTCGTCCTTCGTCCTCCGTAAACCGCGCCGTCCCCATCGGCACGATATACGATATACTGTTCTTAGGTCCCTGCTGCTGTCACATCAACCACTCTATTCCCTAAATGGCTTGCATACGGTTTCCATACAATATATAATTATTTACTAACAAAGGGCTGATCCTCATTATTGTACGGAAACCATTACTAGATGAAAAAAACATTTATCCTTTCTCACACATTTACTTTTTTGCTTATCTTGTTCTCTCTGGCAAGCGCGGCATGGTCCGTAGAACCCGCTGAAGAAACAGGTTTAATGTTTGTCGGCGACGAAGAACTTGCCCCATATTCGTTCTTCTCGAGAAAAGTCGTGGAAGGAGTTAATACCCAAGACGAATTCATAAGTGTTACCATCTTTGATAACGTTCCGCGCGGTTACTGCATAGACCTAATAAAGAAACTTTCTGCGGTCATAAACAAAAAAATTTCCATCGAGCTCGTTTCTCCGGAAAAATTCGCAAGCTTCATAAATTCAAGTGAACCGAACAATATAACAGCGCTGATACCTGATCAAGCTAATCGGCAATTTTTTGATTTTTCCCGCCCTATTGCAAAAATAGAGTTCGCCATATTCGCCGAAGTCTCCAATAGTTACATAAATTCGCTGGAATCGCTCGAAGGCATGGTTGTGGCAATACACAAAGAAAGCCCCATCTTGGGTATGTTATCTCAAAACAAAAAGATAACAGTGATCGAGACATCTTCCGTACTAGAGGCGCTAAAAAAACTAAGCCATAGAGAAGTCGCCGCGGTCATCGCGGAAAAAAATATAACGATGTATTATATCCAGCAAAACAAGATCGAGAATTTAAAGATCGTTGGCGCACCGGTAGGTCCTTTTTATAGTTACACGTTCGCCGTAAAAAGAGGCGATACTGCCCTTCTCGACAGGCTTAACAGCGGTTTACAGATACTCGAACAAA
>JAQUNB010000169.1 GCA_028717825.1 Candidatus Omnitrophota bacterium | reverse complement strand
AAAGTTCAAAAAAAAGGAAAAAGAAACGATCGATGTGGAAATATCTTCCAGTGTGGTCGATTTTAATAAAGGGGTCATGCAAAATATTGTGTGCGATATTACCGAACGAAAGAAGCTGGAGAAGGCACTGAGAGAGTCGGAAGAGAAATTCCGGACCTTCATGGAAACCGCCAGCGATCTTATGTATATAACCGATAAATACGGTAATTTTGTTTATGTTAACCAAGCGATGTGCAGTACTTTGGGGTATTCCCCGGAAGAATTGATCTCAAGGCATCTTTCGGATGTACAAAACAAAGAAGAGATGGAGCAATTTAACCAAAAACAAAAAGAACTGATCATAAAAGGCGAGGTTATGTACGAAACCGCATGGGAAACAAAAGACAGGCGGCGGGTATACGGGGAAATGAAGATCGCCGCTATCTATGACGCCGGTGTGGATTTCGCCGGCTCACGCGGTATATTCCGGGATATTTCGGAAAGAAAGAAAATAGAAAAATCCCAGCGCTTGGCGCAACTTGGAAAACTAGCCGCGGATGTTGCCCATGAAGTTAACAACCCTGTTACGGTAATATCGGCAAGAGCGGAACTCGGTCTCATGAGCGATAACATAGACGCGGAGAGCCGTGAAAATTTTAAGATCATTTTAAGCCAATGCGATGTCGCTCAGAATATAGTCAAAAGGCTGCTTATGTTCTCTAAACCGAGCAAAGGGGCGTTTGCCGAGGAGAACATCGAGAACACCGTAGAATTCATATTGAATTTGCTTAATCCGGAATTCATGAGGAAAAAGATCAAAATAAAAAAAGAATTCACGGAAAAATTACCGAAAGTTAACGTCGACGAAAAGCAGATACAGGAAGTTCTTATGAATCTTTTGCGCAATGCCATGGAAGCTATGCCGTCGGGTGGGAACATTACCATCCGGGGTTTGCAGGAAAATGGGAAAATACATCTGGATATTATCGATAGCGGGGTGGGTATATCTGAGGAAAACCTGAAAAAAATAATGGAACCGTTCTTTACCACGAAAGAACATGGGACGGGCTTAGGTTTAGCAATGTGTTATGGTATAATTAAGACCCATGGAGGAGAGCTTTTGTTTTCCTCTAAGCTTGGAGAAGGAACCACGGTGACAATATTGTTGCCGGTACCTAAATAAAGAAGATAAAAAAGGAGCTAGTTATGATGAGAACGAGTAATCCTGCTTTAAAAGAGGCATTTTCAGCCGTAATGCCGATAAGTACGGAAAAAGGGATGACAATACAAGGTACGGTAAACAAGTCACTTTTTCTGGTTGTTCTAGCTTTCATTGCTGCGATGGGAACATGGGTCTCGCCTGCCGCGGCCAAGGTATTGATCTGGCCGGCTCTTATAATCGGGATCATTGTGGCACTTGTGACGGTTTTTAAAAAAGAATGGGCGCCCATATGTGCTCCCATATACGCGGTCGTAGAAGGCGTAGTTTTAGGGGCCGTCTCGGTCGTGTTCGAAGCGATGTATCCGGGAATAGTTTTTCAGGCAGTTCTACTTACTTTCGGTACGCTGTTCTGTATGCTGGCGGCATATAAAACGGGTCTTATCAGGGCGACCGAGAAATTCAAGCTTGGTGTAATAGCTGCTACCGGAGCCGTTGCCATGGTGTATATCATCATGATGATAGCGTCGTTTTTTGGAGCCAACATCGCTGTCCTGTATAGTTCAAGCCCGGCAGGGATAATATTCAGTGTTGTGATAGTTATAATTGCCGCGCTTAATCTTGTACTGGATTTTGATTTTATCGAAAAAGGCGCCGGGATGGGCGCCCCAAAATATATGGAATGGTACGCGGGATTTAGTCTCTTGGTAACACTGGTATGGCTGTATCTTGAGGTCCTGCGCCTTCTTGCTAAGAGCAAAAATAGATAAAGTAAAATCCCGTTGAATAAGTTTTACCTGCTGTCTTTGTCACGCGGATACAAAGTTATTTCTGTCTATCGTGACAGGCAGTTCACTGTTAAGGGTTTTATGTCTACGAAAAGAATATATCTCGACCATAACGCTACAACGCCGTTACACCCCGAAGTAAAAAAAGAGATGTGCAAAGCGATGGATGTTTTCGGGAATCCATCAAGCTTGCACAGTTTTGGCAGAGAAGCACGGAAAATGATAGAAAGCGCGCGCGAAAAAGTTGCCAGCTTTATCGGCGCGGAAACCGATGAAATCACCTTTGTGGCTAGCGGGTCTGAGGCCAATAATACGGTGCTTTCTATTATTACTTGTCCGTCAGCACATTGTTTATGCGGACAAACTGCTCACAAAAATATTGTGACCTCCACCATCGAACATCCTTGTATTATGGAAACATCGGCGTGTCTGGCCCAAAAAGGGCTCGAGGTCAACTACGTTGGTGTTGATAAATACGGAAAGATCGATATGAAAGCGTTGGAAAATAAAATCAACGAACAGACCGGCATAGTTTCCGTAATGATGGCGAATAACGAGATAGGGACATTGCAGGATATAGGGAGCATATCGCGTCTCGCGCATAAAAAAGGCGCGATGTTCCATACCGATGCTGTTCAGGCCGTCGGCAAGGTGTCTATCAACGTAAAAAAACTGGACGTGGATTTTTTAACTATTTCAGGGCATAAACTTTACGGGCCCAAGGGAATAGGTGCGTTGTATATCAGAAAAGGGACGCCTTTTTGCCCGCTAATAAGAGGTGGTCATCAGGAACAGGGAAGACGCGCCGGCACAGAAAACACCATTGGGATAGCGGGCCTTGCAAAAGCGATCGAGATGAGAGCAAGGGAAATGAGCAAAGAAGAAAAGCGGCTCTTAAAATTCAAAGAAATGCTGAAAAACGGCATCGTGGACAAAATACCTGATATACAGTTCAACGGACATCCGATAGAATCGCTTGCAAGCACGTTGAATGTTTCTTTTGACGGGGCCGAAGGTGAGTCGATCCTCTTATATCTCGACTTGGAAGGCATAGCTGTTTCAACGGGGTCGGCGTGCGCTTCGGGATCCCTGGATCCGTCTCATGTGCTTTTGGCTTGCGGACTTTCGGCCGAAAAAGCCCATGGTTCTATAAGAATAAGTACCGGACGCGAGACAAAAGAAGAGGATATAGAACGTGTTATCGATATTTTGCCGCGTGTTATTAAAAAAATACGTAAAATGAGCTCCGCGTACAGGGAGAAATAAAGTGGATAAAAATATCGATTGGGTTTATTCCGAAAAACTTAAGGACCATTTCACCCACCCGCGCAATGTACTGGAAGACGAGGAAGCATACGAACACGACGGCAAGGGCCTCGTGGGCAATATAAAGTGCGGAGACCAGATGATAGTTGTGATAAAAGTGGACAAGAAAAAGGGTATTATTAAAGATATAAAATGGAAAACCTACGGCTGTGCGAGCGCTATCGCGAGCACTTCCGTTCTTTCCGAAATGGTAAAAGGGATGAAACTGGAGGATGCGTATAAGCTTTCCCCTAAGGATCTGGCCGAAAAACTCGGGGGTCTGCCCGAACACAAGATACATTGTTCTGTTCTGGGGGACAAAGCGCTCCGGGCGGCCATAGACGATTATTATACACGCAACAATATGAGCGACAAAGTAACAAAAGAAAAAGCACGAATAATCTGTCAATGCATGAACGTGACAGATCACGAAATAGAGGATGCGGTGCTTGACGGCGCGCGAACGTATATAGAATTGCAGGAACATACAAAACTTGGCACGGTGTGCGGCCAATGTAAAGAAGAAGCGGAAAAGCTGCTAGGCGAATACATAAAAAAACATTTCGCAAAATAACAAAGACAGACGAAGGAAACATATATGCTTAGCGATTTTTTTAAGAATGGAAACGCAAAACTTCCGTCTTTCATAGAGAGCATAGACGAACTGCAATATATAAGAGTGGTCCGGCTTAGAGGACCCATCGATATGAAAACCATACCCATGATAAACAGCATGAGAGGGAAGATG
>JAQUNB010000168.1 GCA_028717825.1 Candidatus Omnitrophota bacterium | reverse complement strand
TAAGGGATTTTGATTACAGGGGAAAATATGATGTGATCGTTGCTTCTTTGGTGCTTCATCATGTCGAGGAAAAAGAGAAAACGCGTTTTTACCGGAAAATATATAATTCGTTATCAAAAAACGGCGTTTTCCTTTGCGTAGATATATTTCTTTCGCGTAACAGCCATTTGCAGAAGTTACATATGGATAAATGGAGATCATTTATGAGGGCGAACGGTCTTCCAAAGAAAAAGATAAATGAAATGATCTCTCGGCATCAAAGAGAAGACAGGCCCGTTGTTTTTGAAGACGAGCTTGCTATAATGCGTAAGGCCGGGTTCAGGCATGTGGATGTTGTTCAGAAGTATTATAATTTTGCTCTTTATGGCGGGGTCAAATAAAGACCGGAGCTAAATATTGGTATAATAGAGGGGAACCAGGGGGGGGCGGGTCAAACAGGGGCACACAACCAGTGGAGTGTTCCAACATGACACATCCCCTGTAGACCGTATTCATAGGAGAAGAAGATCATGAAACAATGGTATGAGTCATTATTCGAAAATTACGCCCACAAATATGACAAAGAATGTTTTGTTCAGGGCACTGCGGGCGAATGCGATTTTATCGAACAAGAAATTGAGCAGGATAGATCCCTAAAGATATTAGATATCGGTTGCGGTACCGGCCGTCACGCGATCGAACTGACAAAAAGGGGATACAACGTTACCGGCGTTGACCTTTCCAAGAATCAGATAAAAAGGGCAAGGGAAAAGGCACAAGAGGCAGGGGTGACCATCGATTTCCAAATACAAGATGCGCGCGATCTCTCTTTTGACGGCGAATTTGATCTGGCGATCATGTTGTGTGAAGGCGGATTCTCTCTTATGGAAACAGATGAGATGAATTTTGAGATACTCAAGAACGCCACAAAAGCGCTTAAAAGTAAAGGCAAGTTTATTTTCACCACATTAAACGGATTGTTTCCGCTGTTTCATTCGGTCAATGAATTCTATGAGTCGGCGCAGAAAGAAGGCCAATCCCAGTGTAAGGAGTGCTCTTTTGACCTCTTGACTTTCCGAGATCATAATACAACAGTTATTGAAGATGACTCCGGGAATAAAAGAGAACTCAAAAGCAATGAGCGCTATTATGTGCCCAGTGAAATAAAGTGGCTTTTAAAGACGCTGGGATATAAAAGAATAGACATTTTTGGCGCAAAGCTTGGGGTATACTCAAGAAACGACAAACTGACCACAGAAGATTTTGAAATGCTTGTTGTCGCCGAAAAGTGATCGGATGATCAATACGGGAAAATATGAAAAAAGTGTTTATGGACGATATTATAGGGCTTATCCCGTTTATTAGTAAGGAGCGCGGCTTATTTTTATGACACACCCGAGAAATTCTTTTGTGAAGTCATACCGTTTTCCCATTACGCTTATTATCGCGATCATTATCGGTTCGATCGTCGGATCGGTCTTAAAAGATCGCGCGGTGGTTTTTAAACCTTTAGGCGATATTTTTCTTAATTTGTTGTTTACGATCGTCGTGCCGCTGGTCTTTTTTTCTATTTCCGCGACCGTTGCCAAGATGTCGGACATGAGACGGCTCGGAAAAATCATCGGCTGGATGCTTGTGATCTTTATCGTTACCGGGATCATAGCGGCGGCCGTCATGGTCATCGGCGTTAAATTTTATTCGCCGGCCGAAGGCTTGCATATTGCCATGAACCATGGTGTTAATATGGAAAAAGTGGACGTCGGCCAGCAGCTTGTGCGGACCCTGACCGTGCCGGATTTTAAGGATCTGTTCTCCAAAAATAATATATTTGCCCTTATTGTCTTTTCTTTTTTGATCGGGTTGGCGACATCCGCCGCGGGCGAGTCGGCCAGATCATTCGCGAAATTCCTTTCGGCCGGTAATGAGATCATGAGTAAGGCCATAGGGTATGTAATGCTGTATGCGCCGATCGGGTTGGGCTCTTATTTTGCTTACCTTGTCGGAGTTTTTGGTCCGCAACTTTTTAGTTCTTATGTGCGCGCCGCGCTGCTTTACTATCCTCTTTCTATAGCTTATTTTTTATTTGTCTTTACATTTTACGTTTGGCTGGCGGCGGGGACAAAAGGGGTCAGGATTTTCTGGCCGAATATTTTGCCGGCGGCGGTTACCGCGTGGGGGACAGGCAGCGGACTCGCGACACTGCCGGTCAATTTGGAAGCGGCCAAAAGGATCGGTTTGCCCGAGGATATTAGAGAAGTGGTTGTTAATATCGGCGCTTCTATCCACAGCGACGGATCTTCTCTTGCCGCGGTCATGAAAATGGCGCTTCTATTCGGGATTTTTGGGATCCCGTTCTCCGGTACCGAAACTATTGTCTCGGTTGTTTTGGTGGCCCTTCTTTGCGGGACCATCATAAGCGGTATTCCTTCCGGCGGCATGCTTGGTGAACTTTTGATCGTTACGGTTTTTGGATTCCCGATAGAATCCATGCCTATCATTACGATGTTGGGAACTTTGGTCGACCCGCCCGCGACGATGGTTAATGTTGTCGGGGATAACGTCAGCGGTATGCTGGTCGCCCGGGTCATGAACGGTCCAAAATGGATGGAGAAAAACGCGAATTGATCTTTATTAGAAAGGGATGATATGGAATTTATTACAAAGGTTTTTCAGACAAAGAACGGAGTGGTTGAAGGCGCGCACGTGAAGTGGGCGGGGTTCAGTCTTCTTTTAGTATCCGGCAAGAAAGCGTTTCTGACTTGCGGGGCGTTCGACCTCGAGGCTATCAATGCCTTTGGCGCCGCGGCCGCCATAGTAGAGAGCACACCCACCAATCTTATAGGCAATCTCGACCGTTTTCCGAACAGAAAGATCATGAAGGTTAACGCGAAGGCGGAAGCACTCGGGATTACCGTGGGTATGGACGTTAAAGACGCATTCGAGATAATAGCATGAAAAAAGTTTTATAAAAATATTCGGATTGCCGTTAAAGTTGTTGATGAGGGGCGCTTTTATTGCTATTCTGGAGTAACATTGATAACGAAAACTATTTTTGTGAGAATATATTGATAGAGTAAAAGGGAGAGCTAAATGAAAAAGATATTTATTTTGTCAGTCGGTGTGATCTTGTTTTCTGTTTTTTATGTTCAAGCCCAGGCTGAAGAGGAAGACCTAAGCGCCTCAGGGTTTAATAAGCAGCGCATCGAAGTGGAAGAAAAGCTGATCGTGCCGTTTGAAAAGTATGATGAAGCATGGGCTTTTCTAAAAAAGCATTATGTTGATGAGAAAAAAAATATCATTAAGCTAGACCCGGCGTTCACTTCATACTATAGTGACGAAGAATTTTTTGACACATATTTCGATACGCCGGACCTTAAGCTATATTCAGACCAAAGCGGGGTGCGGAGCAGAAAAAGGATAAACCTGTCCGACCCCAACGACCCGAAAAACGGGCGGGAGCTTATGCAGATAAAAATTAACGATGTTTCGGATAACCCGTTGGCGAGATGTGAGATCAAATACCAGATAGACCGCCCCATAGTTTTCGAAGATGCTGAAGACAAAAATCCCCTGCTTGGGATAGTAAAAAGATCGCAAAGAGCTGATTTTAGGGATAAACTCATAGCTTTAGGGCTTAATCCGTATTCCATGAAGCCCATAATAAACGTTCATGATATGAGAAAAAGGATCTATATATTAAAAGATGGAAAACCGTTTTTGTCCCTTTCTTTGGATAAAGTAGATGCGGAAATATTGTGGGCTAAGGCGCAGTTTGTCGAGATAGAGCCGGAAATCAACGAGATCGTTTTTACCGAAGCTGATGCCGCGGGTAAAAAATATATGGAGAAGATAGAAAAAGAAATAATCGATGAAATAAGATCGAATTTACCTTATTTAAAACAAGACCTGACCCCGAAATATAATAAATCCCTCGATCGGGTGCGAGATAAACTTCCTTTTTTTAAGATGGTATTAAAAGCGGGGGTGAGCTATGCGGAGGCAATATTTATATGTGT
>JAQUNB010000167.1 GCA_028717825.1 Candidatus Omnitrophota bacterium | reverse complement strand
CATCATTATGATCTTCGCGTTCGCGGCAATACTCTTGGGCGGTGTTGCCATACACCAGATGGCCGCAAGGATACCGATAAAAAGGTACACGAGATGTTTTTTCACAAAAAAAAGACTGTCGCCGAATTTCTCATACGCATACATCGCGCTGGAAGAATATATCATGACGACACCTATCATTATCAGTATCGACGCTATGATCAAAATAATTTTGGCTTCTTTATTCATTTAAATCTTTCACATGCTTCTTAGGCAGTAAAGTTGTACCATCGCGAGCGTTCTTGTGTAGGTAACGGTTTAAAACCGTTCCCTACAATTGTAGAAGATTGCTTCGTCCTTCGATAAGCTCAGCACTAAGCCCCCGAGCCTGTCGGAAAGCTTCGTCGCGTAGACCGCTCCTCGTAATAACGACATAAGCATTCATAAGATAATTTCTTATCGCATCCGTTATTTATTGCCCAGGATCTTTTTAACTTCCTGCTGAAAAATATTGCCTCTTTCTTTGTAACTTGTATACATGTCGAAGCTTGAACACATCGGAGATAAAAGCACTATATCCCCCGCGGATGCCTTCGAAAAAGAAAGGTCTACCGCTTCACGCATGTCTTTAGCAAAAACAACCGGCACCCCTTCAGAAAAAGCTTCTTTGATCTTTTGTTTCGCCTCGCCGATAAGTACCATAACCTTGACCTTTTCTCTAATGAGGTTTTTTATCGTCCGATAATCCCCACCTTTGTCTTTCCCTCCGGCGATAAGCACCACCTTTTTATCTACCGATTCCAGCGCACGCTTGGTCGCATCTATATTAGTCGCCTTGGAATCATCTATAAAATCAATTCCTTTATAAGAAGCAACTGTTTCGAATCTATGGTCCAGCCCTTTGAACGTCTCTATCCCTCTTTTTACAACATCCAGATCGACCCCCATGATCCGCGCTATCTTGATCACGCATGCGATATTATCCAAATTATGTATTCCTTTGATTGGGAGCGCGGCCTCATCCAGTTTTAGCTCATTTTGACTTGCCGCGTCGTAAAAAACTATTTTACTCTTTATTTTTTCCGTCAAAGCTTCATTCTTAAGATCGGTATGCAGCACAGCCCAATCATCTTGTGTTTGATTTTCAAAAATTTTGAACTTATAAAATTTATAAGTCGCCATATCTCCGTGCCTTTCATAATGGTCTTCGGTCACGTTAAGTAGTATGGCGATATGCGGCCGGAAATATTTTATAGTCTCAAGATGAAAAGAACTTACTTCCAGCACTATTACGCTTTTTTCCGTAATGACGTCCACTTCCCCGCAGAGAGGGTTACCGATATTCCCGCATACGACCGTATGCCTGCCGGAAAGCGAAAAGATCTTGCCGATAAGTTCTGTTACGGTGCTTTTGCCGTTGGTCCCGGTAATAGCGATTATCGGGGCATTCTTGGCGAACCTGTAACCAAGTTCCATCTCTCCGAGAACTTCCGTGCTTTTATCGACTATCCCTGCGGTATAGATCAAGTTCATATCTATTCCCGGGCTCACAATAACTGTTCCCGCATCTTTACAAAACATTTTAGTATGCCCGCCGATCTCGCTCAATACGCCGTATTTATCATACAGATCCTTTTTCCTCCGTATCACTTCGTTACTCGTCAGAGATTCGCTCACTTTTACAATAGCGCCCCTTTTAGCCAAAAGTTGCGCAGCGCACAGCCCGCTTTTCCCCAAACCAAGTACCAGAAATTTTTTGCCTTTTACTTCCATTTGTTCTATTTCCTCCAACTTTGATTTTTAGCCGCACTTCATTTTACTTTGAGTGTGGCCAAACTCACTAAGACAAGTATAGCTCCTATGATCCAGAACCGAACCGTTATTTTTGATTCATGCCATCCTTTTTTTTGAAAATGATGATGGATCGGAGCCATTAAAAAGATCCGTTTGCCGGTCAGTTTAAACGACGTGACTTGCAGGATAACGGATACCGTTTCCATGACCAGTACTCCTCCGGCAATAAGCAAAAGGAGTTCTTTTTTGATCAAAATACTTACTACGGCAATCGCCCCACCGAGTGCGAGCGATCCCGTATCCCCCATAAAAACACATGCGGGATGACAATTAAACCACAAAAATCCGAGCGCAGCTCCGCCTAGTGCGGCGCAAAAAACCGCAAGTTCCCCCGCACCGGGAAGATAAAATATCTGCAAATATTCACTTATTGTCGCGTGTCCCGTGACGTAGCTTATGATACCGTATGTAAAAGTAATGAATACAACCGATCCTATCGCCAGACCGTCCAACCCGTCAGTCAGGTTGACCGCATTTGATGTCCCAACTATCACAAAAAGAACAAAGATAATGTAGAACATCCCGAGATTGATAACGGCATTTTTTAAGAACGGGACGTATAGATCTGCTCCTATGGCTTTACTATGTATGACAAAAAGTCCCACAATGAGGGCAAGTGTTACTTGCCCGATCAGTTTTGTAACGCCTCTTATACCTTCCGAACTTTTATTACGTATTTTCATAAAGTCATCAATAAAACCTATGGTCCCGAGCCACACCATGCTCGAGAGCGTCAAAAGTACGTAATCCTTATCTAAACGACACCATAGAAGAGAAGCAATGACCACTGCAAGTATTATGATTATCCCGCCCATTGTCGGCGTCCCCTCTTTATGTTTGTGCAGATCATATATAATGCCGACATGCTCCTTTCGTACATATTGACCAAAATTCAATTGTTTAAGCCTTTCGATTATTAACGGCCCAAATATAACGCAGATCAAAAAAGAAGTTAACGCAGCCATACTCGCACGAAAAGTTATGTACTTGAATACATTAAAACCGAACCATAGATCCTTCAGCGGATACAACAAGTGGTAAAACACTTAAGAACCTCCTCCATTTTTCCCTTTCTTGAAGCTTTAAGCAGCACAACCGATCTACCAATAGCCATTTCCCTGAGATTCGACGCGGCGGCCTCCCAGTCTTTCACTATCCTCACTTTCTCTTTCGCCATTCCCGCGTCCACGGCACCTTGAGCGATATCGTCCGAAAATTTACCCAGAACGATCAAAAAATCCATTTTTTTGTCCGCTATGCTCCTGCCTAGGTTTTTATGCAATCGCGGCGCTTCTTGCCCCAGCTCATTCATGTCTCCGGCAACAACGCCTTTTTTACCGTGAAACGTCATGGCTTCTATAACTTTAAGCGCACACTCGAATGAATCAGGGTTCGCATTATACGCATCATTCACAAATAGGACATTATCTATCGTGACATGCTCGAGCCTCATCTTGGGCAGCGACGCACTCGCTAGGCGCTCTCTAACACCGTTATGTGTTTCACCAAAATAGCGCGCAAGGGAGATCGCGGCCAATGCATTATAAACATTATGCATCCCGTCGAGCGCGATCGAATAATCCTCACCGTTGACTAAAAACGTATACCCTTTCTCGTTCTTTTTGATACCGCTGAGCAAAAAATCACTGCCTCTGTTTTTTCCGAAAAACTTTTTTTGCACCTTCAGTTCTATATCTCCACCAAGGAGATCATCATCTTTATTCAAGAAAATGGTTCCCTTTTCCGGCAAAGCTTCAGCTATCGAAACTTTTTCACGTAAAATATTTTCTTTTTTCGAGAAAAATTCAAGATGTCCGTTACCAATATTTGTTATAAGCGCCGCGGTCGGCGAAGCGATCTTAGAAAGCTCGCCGATCTCGCCGGGATGGTTCGTCCCAAGCTCAAGCACGGCAATATCATGACCATCGTCCAGACCAAAAAGCGTCAAGCTGAGACCAATGATATTGTTAAATGATTTTTGACTAGAGAGTACGTTCTTATTTTTAGCGAAGACATAAGAGAGGATATCCTTGACCGTCGTTTTCCCGTTCGTCCCGGTAACACAGATCACCGGGATATTTTTCTTGGATCTTATTCGGGCAGCAATATTACCCATCGCCCGCAGAGTGTCTTCAACCAGAACAAGGTTCTGGAACCTCGCCCAATCCTGCCGAAACAGCTTTTT
>JAQUNB010000166.1 GCA_028717825.1 Candidatus Omnitrophota bacterium | reverse complement strand
GATATGGTCCCCGGAATATATTAGGAACACAGGCGTGCCCGGGTATCATTTTCATTTTATCGACGATAAATTAGAGAGGGGCGGACATCTTTTGGACTGCAATGTGACGAGTGCGGCCGTCCAAATAGATCCGACAACACAGTTTTACATGAAGCTTCCAAATAACGAGAGATTCTTGAAAGCCGATCTTTCGAACGAGAACGCGAAGAGTCTGGAGATGGTGGAGACGGGGAACAAATAAAAACCGTATATCGTGTATCGTGCCGGTGGAGACGATACGGTTTAAAGAACGTATATAGCGGCACTGGTGGCGATACGGCTTTAAGAACGTATATGGTATTAAAACGAGGGACGACCGACGACCGCTCGCTTCGCTCGCTAGGACGAAGGAAAAAAGCCACAACAGATACAAGAGAACGGTACTTTGCTGCAACCGTTTTTAGTAGAAGAATGCCCTTCTTAACAAGAAGACAGAACAAATACATGAGGCAGCTACGAGAAACAGTACGCTGAACAAAAACGGTTTTTCATTCTTTACAAAATTTGCCATTCAATTACAAGGAAAAAGTACATGCAAAACATATATGACTACATAGTGATCGGTTCAGGGCCTGCCGGGCATACGTCGGCGATCATTGCGGCCAAACTCGGGCTTAAAGTTTGCGTGGTGGAGAAAGACGCGAACATGCTTGGAGGTGTTTGTCTGAATGAAGGGTGTATCCCTGCCAAGTCTTTGTATCACAGCGCAAAGATGTTTAACCTTCTAAAACAGGCAGAGCATGTTAATAGCCCGGTCAAAGCCGAGATGATGAGCTATGTTTTAAAAAGCCGTCAAGCCGCCGAACAATTACGAAAGGGGATCGCTTATCTTTTTAAGAAAAATAACATCGATAATATTATCGGTAAGGCGAAATTCATCGATCGCGATACAATAAAAGTAGCTGATAAAACTAAAGAGGGAGTTGTTTTAAAGGGTAAAAAAATTCTTATCGCTGCCGGCTCAAACCCGAAAAGTTTGCCGGGGCTGGTCTTCGACGGTAAAAAAATACTTGCTAGTTCCGATCTGATACGCATCGACCATGTGCCGAAAAAGATACTTATAGTCGGCGGCGGTGCCATAGGGTGCGAGTTCGCGTCATTTTTTAATATGCTTGGCAGTGACGTATCGATCCTCGAATCGCAAGGCAGGATATTGCCGTTCGCCGATGAGGATATCTCACGGACTCTTGAGACTATTCTAAAAAAAAGAGGGGTATCCATTTTAACGGACGGTGTGATCAAAAAATCGGAGATCAAACTAGATTCGGTCCAGGCGGCTATTTTGTCCAAAGGTGAAACAATAATGAAAGAATACGATAAACTCGCAGTATGTGTCGGCCGCGTGCCTTTTACCGGAGAACTGGCTCTGGACAAGGCGGCCGTTAAGCTCGACAAGGCGGGGTATATCGAAGTGAATGGAAAAATGCAGACGAGCGCAGAAAATATTTTTGCCGCGGGAGATGTCGTAAACTCTCCGATGCTGGCGCACGTAGCTTCATACGAAGGCGAAGTCGCCGCGAGGAACGCTGCCGGCGAGGAATGCTTTGCGGATCATTCATGTATGCCGAATATTGTGTATACCGATGTCGAGACGGCGAGTGTCGGGATAACGGCGCAAGAAGCAAAAAAAAATGGGATAACAGTTGTTGAAGGAAAACAGTTCTTTAAGGCGAACGGTAGGGCCGTCGCGAACGGCGAAACGGACGGGTTCGTCAAGGTCGTCGTCGAAAAGGATTCGGACAAAATAATAGGGGCGCACATCATCGGTGAAAACGCTTCGGAACTTATACATGAATTTGTCATAGCGAAGAAAATCGGTTTGACCGCAGAGCAGATGGGGGCGATAACCCACGGCCACCCCACATTTTCGGAAACTTCGGCCGAAGCCTGTCGCGTGGTTTCAGGAAAAACCATTTACGGATAAAAAAGGAGTAGTAAAAACTTATGTGGATCATGATAGCAGTCTTTGCTTTTTTATTGGTTGCTGTAGCCGCGTTCATTTTTTTATGGAATTTACAATCGCGCGGGGCGACGAAAGACAGGATGGAAGCCCTTATTAACGAAAAATTCTTGGATTTTGCGGAACACATCCACAAAATAATGGATCAGACGCGTCAGGAGGTCGCTCGCTCGAAAGACGCGGTCACCGAAGGAACGATAAAAACTTTATCGCATCTAAGCGATATGAACAAGGTCATGAATGAGCTCATAAAACAGCAGGAAAAAGCTCAGGAGCTTGGTCAGTCACTGGAATACCTGCTCCAGTCACCTAAACTCAGGGGTAGCTACGGTGAAGCTATACTTGAAGAGATGCTGGACAAAGTGCTTCCTAAGGGTATCTGGCTGAGGCAGTATATGATCGAGGGCGGCGAAAAAGTAGATGCGGTCATTAAATATAAAGATGTTGTAATACCTATTGATGCGAAATTCCCAAAAGAGGATTATCAAAAATATCTCGCCGCGACAGACCCGGAGCTTCGCAAAAAATATTGGCAGGATTATGAAAGGGCCCTAAAAGTACAGATCAATTCCATACGCGAAAAATATATCAAACCTGACAAAGGTACTTCCGAGTTCGCGCTGCTTTTTATCCCGTCGGAAGCGATATATTACGAAACGATTGCCGAAAAAAATAATTTTGGTGAGCCTTGCCAAATATACACCTACGCGACGGAACGGAAGGTCGTTCCCGTAAGTCCGAATACTTTTTATGCTTTTCTTAATATTATCGTTCTTGGGATCAGGAATGTCGAAATAGCCAAAGAAGCCAGAAAAATCCAAGAAAGATTATCGAAGCTCGAGAAAGATTTCAGCTTTTTCTATTCAAATTTTGAGGAGATAGGAAGATTGCTGGACAAGGCGGCGAGGTCGCATGAAACAGGCAAGGTTCAGGTGCTCAGATTCAAAAAGAACCTTGACTCGGTAGTAGGCCTTGAAATAGGACAAGAAGCACAGCCGTCGATGAAAGAACTGCCGAGACAATAGAGTCACGCTTCGCAAGGAGTAACGTGTATAGAAAAGCTATGCTTTGGGAAAAACTTGCTGGCGGCAAGGTAAAATGCGCCTTATGTGCGCACCGTTGCGAGATAGCGGAAGGCGCGTTCGGTTTTTGCGGCGTGAGAAAAAATATCAAAGGGGAATTGGTCACCTTGGTTTATGGGCGAATAATAGCCAACCATGTCGACCCCATCGAGAAAAAGCCCCTGTATCACTTCCTGCCGGGTTCTTCCGCGTATTCTATCGCTACGATCGGCTGTAATTTTAGGTGCGGGTTCTGCCAGAACTGGACCATTTCACAGTTAACCGCGACGGGTGGGGATGTAGAAGGATCTGAACTTGCGCCCGAAGAAGTCGTGAGGGAGGCCAAAAAGGCCGGATGCAAAAGTATTTCTTATACCTACACGGAGCCCACTATTTTTTTTGAATACGCTTTTGATACCGCGAAGATCGCGAAAGAAAAGGGCCTCTTTAATAATTTTGTTACGAACGGTTTTATGACCGAAGAGGCGATAGAGAAGATACACACCTTTCTTGACGCCGCCAATATCGATCTCAAATTTTTTAATGACGGATCATACAAACGGATATGCAAGGGGCGCCTCGAGCCGGTCCTTGACTCTATCCGTCGGATGAAAAAACTCGGGATCTGGGTTGAGGTGACGACTCTTGTGGTGCCCGGTGAGAATGATTCGGAAAAAGAATTTAGGAGTCTTGCGGAATTCCTTGTTTCTGTCGGATCAGAGATCCCGTGGCATATAAGCCGTTTTCATCCTGATTACAAATATACCGGGTTGCATTCTACTCCGGTTGAGACACTCGAAAAAGCCGCTGCTATTGGCAAAAGCGCCGGACTCAAGTATATTTATCTAGGGAATGTGCCTGAAGGTAACGACACCATCTGCCCGGGCTGCGGGAAAGTCCTTATCGAAAGGGCCGGTTTTTCCGCGAAGTTAACAAAATATTTTTCTCAAGAGGGCAAGTGCGCTAATTGCGGATATAAAC
>JAQUNB010000165.1 GCA_028717825.1 Candidatus Omnitrophota bacterium | reverse complement strand
GTTAGAGAAGAACTTTTGTTGGGTAGATATAAGAATATTTTATTTTTCTTTTCGCTTATGGCCTATCCATTATATTGGTTGATAAGGTTTATAATTTGGGCGATAAGTGCGCTAAAAAGAAAATAATAGAGGGTGTGTTATGAATATGTGCGAATTGTGTAAGTGCGTTCCGGGGCAGGTCTGTCCTTTCTGTAAAATATTGATTGTTGCCGGTATTGCCGTGCTAAGCGGATTCCTTGGCTTTCTTATCGGTAAGCGGAAGAAATAAGGCGTGTGTCTAGTGTAAACGATAGATCGGTATATCGTATATCGTGCCGATGGAGACGATAGTTTAGTATGTAGTACAGGGAACAACACATTTTACGAGGGACGAAAGTTACATAATGTTACATAAGGTTAATTGAGGTTAATTTAGGGTGCACTTATCGCGATACGTAACCTCTTGTAACATTAATTAACCCGAATTAACTTTATGTAACGCAAGCCGAGGGCCGTGTCCCGTGGGCCGAACCCCGAATCCCGAACAACGAGTCACGATAAGACAAGAAGGAGAAATCATGTTCGAACATTATCGCCAGCCGCTTTTATCGCGTTCGGCCTTTTTCCTAAGGGTTTTGCGCTGTGCGGCCGTCGCTTTCAGCCTTTTGGTCTTGGCGCTTTTTATGGGTACGGCGGTATTCCACTATATTGAACAGCTTTCATGGATCGATTCGTTCTTGAATTCCGTGTTTATAATGACCGGGTTGGGACTGATGGGCGGGCTTGGCACGGTTCAGGGAAAATTGTTCAGCTCTTTCTACGCGTTATTTAGCGCGCTTATCTTTTACGCGGTCCTCGCTATTATTTTCACGCCGCTGCTTCATCGTCTGCTCCACCGCATGCATCTGGATATAGAAAACAGGCGGTCTTCCGGGGAAATTAAATGAGAAGAGAACAATTGGTGATTGTCTGTATGATAAGCGCGCTGTTCTTGAGCGGCTGCGACACACTGATGAAAGATGCAATACGGGATGTCCACCAAGAGAGGAGGGCCGCCAAAAAAGGCGCTGAGTTCATCAGCAACGACGCCTTATATAGTTTTACGGTACCGGACGATAATTATTATATTGAAGACGACCCCGACGGAGTTATTTTGATACCGAGAAATTTTTATGTGTATTATCGAGGCAGCTATGTGATAAGAACCTTCCTAAAAACCGCTCTTCCGGAAGAAAACCGTACGGATCTAAAAAGATCTTTTGACTGGATAAATGAAAAGGTAAGGATAGGAAAAGCTAAACAGAAAGCGGAGATCATCTTTACGGAAGATCGTGATTTTCGCGGCGAAAAAGCACTTTATCTCGAAACTTTCGTGCCGGGTATCCTTGAAGAATACAAAGCCACGTATTATGACGTTAAAAAATGTTCCTACGGATATACCAATCTGATCTTTTACCATAAAGAACGCCTTTATTGGGTGCATTATTCGGATCCCTATAGCCCGGAGCAGACATTGAGGCAGAGCACGGGGGCGCTACCACACAAGGTCAAAGAAGAAACAAAAGAACGTTTCAAGGCGTTCGTAGATAAAGTTTCGATAGATCCGGTAATAACGAAGAAGAGATAAGCGCGGCCGTCACGAGGGATGATAGACGAAGGACGAGAGACAAGCCTTTGGCAGATGGTATTAAATGACAAATAACAAAATCCAAATGACAAATGAATAAGAATTCCCCGCCAAAGGCGGGTCCGCCTCCGGCGAAAAAATCCAAATACCAAAAACCAGGCAGGAACCCGTAGCTTCGTTTTTGTGATTTGATATTTGTTATTGATTTGTCATTTGTGCTTTGACATTTGTCATTAACTTACCATATGCCGAATGCTATATGCCATATGCTGAATGCAAGCCCAACAACAGATTGAACTTTCAAGTCGTAAACGTTACAATACTACTTGAACCCGTCATTATTTTTAATACGATCGGAAAATTATCCATGTGAAGCACGAAAAAGGAGAAATATGTATCGAACTTTAACTGTTCTTTTGATCGGGATCATGTCGCTGGCCATGTCCGGATGCTCGTCCATCCCAATGCAGAAAACAGCGGACTATTTTGAGAATCTTTACAAACGAATAGGCTATAAGAAAGAGGGTAATTATCGGGTGATCGATGTTTTTTATTCGACAAGCCGTGAAGTTGTCGCTAAAGAAGACGGCACTCTCAAGTTTAAGCCAAAAATGGGTACGGGTCTAACGGACGGCATGCTGAACGTAAAAATAGACCCGCGCATAAAGATAGGCAAAATGCTTCCACAGAGATTTAAACACAAGGGCGAGATCGGTATCCAAGAGATCCAAAAACTGGACAACTCTGAATTTATGAAAAAACTCTCGGATGCTGTAAATAATTCACCCCACAAATCACTTCTCGTGCTGGTCTTCGGCTTTAAGGACGATTTTGAGTCGGTGGCCATAGAAGCCGCATATTTCGCCTATATGCTTGACGTAAATACGCCGGTTCTTTTATTTGATTGGCCGGGAGATCAGATGGTAAGCATTCACGGCTACCACAAAGCGCAAAAGTACGCGATAGAATCGGGCCCGTACCTGGGAGAACTTCTAGGCTCCGTAATACGCGATGTGAAACCCGAAAAAATTTGGATACATTCTTCCAGCATGGGCTGTCAAGTTGTCTGCGACGCTTTTGAAAACATGTATGAAAATAGTGAGTTCGCGGATCCAGAAGCCGAGATCGCACATGTGTTTCTTGCCGCGCCTGACGTGGGTGAAGCCGAATTCGATAAACGTTTTAAGGATCAGCTCGCGGCGTTATCAAAAGGGCTGACTACGTATGTTGCATCTAACGACGACGCGCTCTTAATGAGCGGTATACTTAACAGGGAAAAGCGTCTAGGCCGGCAAAATATAAAGGAAAATCTGGAACAAGCAGAAGAAGCGAAAGATATGCTGTATTTAAAGTCGATGGAACCGGATAGAATCGCCCTGGTAGACGTTACGCCCATAAACAAGGCAAGTTACGGACATGGTTATTATTTAGAGGACCCCGCGTATTTTGACGATGTCTATCTTAGGATATTTAGCGATAACTCTCCCAAAAGCCGGGGGCTTTATCTCATGAAATACAAAGGTGATACCGATTACTGGGTGCTGAAAAATTAGGATCATGGATTTTGCAGTATATAGCAGTATATAAAGGAAAAATCTGATGCGGATATGGGATCTGGACCCCAAAAAACTTTGCCGCAACCATTTACTCGCCGAACACAGAGAACTGCACGCCATTTGGAATATATTGACCAAAAAAAAGAAAGGCTATTACCATCATCCGGAAACCTTGCGATGGGCGGGAAAACTTAAGGCTTTATATCTACGGCACGAAAAACAAGTCGAAGAAATGGCAACCAGAGGATATAAACACAAAAGTCCTCTGCCGATCGCTCTGGCAAAAGGAAAAAGAGAACAAGAAGTGTTTGTTGACCCAATTATGACGCAAATAAGAATTCTCAAGAATAAGAAGTGTAAGTGCAAAGTTTAATGAGGCTATACCATAAATACCAGTATTGTCATTGCGGAGAGCATTCTATGCGACGAAGCCCTTCGACAGGCGCGGAGCTTCGTCCTGAGTTTATCGAAGGACGAAGCAATTTCATACTCTTATGAGAAGGTAGGGAACAGGCATGCCTGTTCCCTACACTTGCTACAACTGTAGGGAACGGTTTAAAACCGTTCCCTACACAAAAATCCCCGCAATGACATCATTTTGCTATTTATGAATAACTTCTAATTTATTTTATCACGGGAGGATGATAATGAAAAAGCTGCTGCATATCGTTGCTACGCCCAGAGGGGAGGAGTCGAGGACCCTTAAGGTTTCGACGGCATTCCTTACGGCGTTTAAGAGCAAATATCCAGATTGGGAAATAGAGGAACTGGATCTTTTTAAGGAAAAATTACCGCGTCTCACAATAGAAAGGGTGGACGGGAAGTATGTCCTTTTGCAAGGCAGGGATCTGTCCGGAAAAACCAAAGAGGCATGGGAAGAGAT
>JAQUNB010000164.1 GCA_028717825.1 Candidatus Omnitrophota bacterium | reverse complement strand
AAATACCTTCTATTTGGAAAAAACTCTGTGAGGACAAAAACCCCAAGAGCGCGAGCATAAGGATGAAAAGTACGTAAAAATCTTTTTTTCTGATAAGTTCTCTGACCATGCCGCCCGCGATAACATAAACCGCTCTCATGTATTTTCTCCTATCTTCTCCAGAAAATACCTCTCAAGGGACTGACCGGACGCTTTCCCGCCAAGAACGTCGTTTACCGCACCGATACTTACGATCTTTCCCTTGGCAAGTAGCCCGATCCTGTCGCAAATGAGCTCGACTTCCGACAGTTCATGCGATGAGAAAAAAACAGTTTTACCTTCCGCTTTAAGGCGCAATATCACCGAACGCATTTTCATTCGCGCCACAGGATCCAACCCACCGGTCGGCTCATCCAGTATCAAAAGATCAGGGTCGTTCACAAGCGCCTGCGCAAAACTTACTTTCTGCATCATGCCTTTGGAAAAAGTGCCCATAAGCCTCATCGCGTCATTTTCTAGATCGACTTGTTCTATCAGCTGGTCGATACGCGTTTTAAGTGTTTTTGTATCTACCCCGGAGACCTTGCCGTATATCGTCAAAAGTTCGATAGGAGTTAAATAGCGGTAATAATTCGCGGTCTCAGGCATATATCCGACCTTGCGCCGCGCTTCGGGATCGGTTACAGATCTGGAACAAATAGTGATATCTTTAGTTTGAGGGATCAAGATTCCAAGAAGAAGTTTTATCGTGGTCGTTTTCCCGGCGCCGTTGGGCCCGATAAACCCGAAGATCTCGCCTTCATTTACTTCCAGGTCTATTCCTCGGATCGCCTCGACGGTTTTGTGCCTGTCTTTGTAAGAGTAGTAGAGATCTTTGACTTTGATAATAGGCTGCATATAAAAAAAATAAAAATAACGTAATAAATTTTGCTGACTTTTTACGCTTGGCAGCAGTTAATTCGAACATAGCACAAGTCCCCCGCTATAAGCGGTGGACGCGGATACGCGCAGAATGGCTGCTGACAAGCCCTGCAAAAAGTCAGCATAAATCTTTTACATTATATCTAAAAAAAAATAACTGAAGCAGGTCTATAAGCCGGGTTCTGTTTCCGCTTTAGGCGGAAGGTGACTATCTATCTGGGACCGAAATTACTTTCGGCCTCGTGCGACCTACCCGGAAGTCCAACGAAACTAGCCGTCTCGTGTCAGTCTGTCTGCATGAACCAGACTTATCTGACTCCTTCCCTATTTGGCCTTGCTCCGCGTAGAGATTGCCTCGTTTCACCCTGCTTCGCCGGTCAACATGTGTAACCGTGGTACGGCTTTGCAGAGGGTATACCCCTCTTCGCCGGACCTTGGTCCTGCGAAGCCCTACCTCAGTCTACATGCATAAGAGCGAAGCAGACTCGTCTCTGTGGCTCTCATCCCCGTTAGGGGACGACCCCGAGCAATACAAAGTATTGCAAGGGGTTATCCTCACCTTGCGGTGGATGGGCGTTACCCATTACGCTGCTATCCGGAGCCCGGACTTTCCTCCCCCGCAGTTTTGTTTCCAAAACTAACGCGGGGGCAATCACCCGACCTGCTTCAATCAAAAAACAAACGATAGCGACTTAATTAGTATAATATAAAGTGAGGGTAAAATCAATCCTTCGACTCCTCGAGCAGTATCAGGAACTCTGCTGGCTTTTTTACGGGGCCTGCCAGTAGGCATTCGGCGCGCATTTGTGCTCGCCTTTGGGCTCACTTGTGCTGTGATAGAATTCCCTACTGTCATCCGTAAAAAAGTTAGCACGATTCTTTACAGAATCACTCCTCGGACCATCTCACCGAATATCGAGAAGCTCGGATCGACGCTGCTAGACAGCGGAACTTAGTTCATTACGGGGTTTGATGCAGTCGAAATATCAGATCAGGGCGTGCAAATCGAGGGCTTGATTAACCAATTTATCCGCTTCAGAATTCTCTTCGCGCGGGATCTCTTTAATATCAACTTTTTTAAAAAAACGTAAGCAGTTTATCGTAAGATCAAAGAATTTCTTTATATCTTGATCCTTAACTCTATATTCACCGGTCAATTGGCGGGCGACCAGCTGGCTGTCGAGATAAAGAACTATTTTTTCAGCTTTCAGATACTGGGCTTCCTGAAGCGCGTAGATCACAGCTAAATATTCTGCGGCATTGTTCGTGGCTATCCCGATATATTTCGCGACTTCTGCCAGTTGTTTGCCTTTTTTATCTTTGAGGACCGCCCCAACACCGGCCGGCCCCGGGTTTCCCCTTGACCCACCGTCGGTGTGAATATGGACCTCCTCAACACACTCAATCTTCGTCATATAATATCCGCGCGCAATTTTCGCAAAAAATCAGATTTTTTCGTAATTTAACATCATTAATGACCTGAGAACGTAAAGACATGTGGCATTCACCGCATATACCGCCAGTCAATTTAGCAAGAGCGGTCCTGCCTTTATTTTTTAGGATAGCATCATACCTCTTTAATATTTCGTCACTGACCCCCTCAAGAGCCTTATCACGTTCAGCCTTTAGCTCTGCGAGCTCGGAATCGATCTTTTTCTCTTCGGACTTAATTTTTTCTTTTTCAGTCTCGACCTTTTTCTTTTCTTCATCAAAAATATGTTTTTCATGCGCCATGGCTTCTTGAGCCTGCTCAATCTTGTCAAATAACGCAATAATGTCCTCTTCAATGAGCGAAACATCGGCTTTTATGCTGTCGATCTCCTGCTGGATAGCTTGATATTCCTTATTATTCTTGATCTGGTATAGGTTTGACTGAAGTTTTTTGATCTTTTCTTCTTTTGCCTGCATATCAACGTCTTTTTCGTTTTTTTTGACCTGCAGTTGTTTAAGCGCCTCTTCTGAATTCTTCACCCCTGCTTTCTTTTGATCAAGGGTCTGATCGAACACGCTCAATCTTTCGGGAAAACTTTCTTTTTCAGACGCAAGATCATAAATCTTTGAATCAACCTGCTGTAAACCAATTAACTTTCCGATCTGTTCTTTGTAATTGTTTTCTGCTGGCATTTGCGTCTCATTTCTGTAATTAGTTTTCGTAACTCGTTATTCGAGTTTTGGGTTTCGTCCCCGTCTTCATAACGCTAAAACAGTCCGCCTTCGTCTATTCATTTCAATATCATCTGACTACGGCGGACAGCCTTCGCCTTTTCTTTATCAACAAGGCTAGCCAGATAAGATCTTTTTATCGGTAGGCATTGAACCAGTTTTGTCCGCCTTCGTCTATTTATTTTAATATCATCTGACTACGGCGGACAGCCTTCGCCTTTTTTTTATCAACAAGGCTAGCCAGATAAGATCTTTTTATCGGTAGGCGAAGGCTGGTGGGCGCAGGGGGACTCGAACCTCCGACCTCATGCATGTGAGGCATGCGCTCTAACCAGCTGAGCTATGCGCCCTTATCGTCTACTCATAGTCACAATTTCTGCGAAGCTCTACTGCTTGTTCCTCGGTTGAAGAGCGAAGCAGAACAATTCCTGCGAAGCCCTACCTCTGTTTACAATCGAAGGAAAAGCAGAACAAGTTTCTGCGAAGCCCTACCTCTGTTTAACTGTCGGAGGGAGGAGCAGAACGCGCCCGTTCACGGACAGTATATCGTATCGAAGGCAACGATCCATTTTTTTGCCGAAGCCAACCATAAGCGCGAAATTTTAAAAAATATTCAAATATCAATCCTCCACACTAAACTAGGAGATCAGTCCGCCGAAGGCGGACGTTAAGAGGAAACCTTGGTTTCCTGAATAATAAAAATTTTCTCAAATATCTTCGCGCCTTCCAATAAAGGAGGGAAAACAGTCCGCCTTCGTCTATTCATTTCAATATCATCTGACTACGGCGGACAGCCTTCGCCTTTTCTTTATCAACAAGTCTGGCTTGCCCCGCCTACGCCTAATTATTACAAGTACTTATCTGGCTTCGGCGGGCACAGCAGCCGTCTTGTCCGCCGTAGCTATATAAGTTCTTGATATAGAAGCGAAGGCGGAAGCCAGATAAGCTCTTTTTATAAGTAGGCGTGGACCAAAACTGTGCAGATTATTTTTGTC
>JAQUNB010000163.1 GCA_028717825.1 Candidatus Omnitrophota bacterium | reverse complement strand
TTCTTTTGCTTTTTGTACGGCAAGCCTAAGCCTCGGGTTAGAATCGATGCTTCCTCCGCCTTCGCGCGCCGCTACCGTGATCTCGCGTATAAGCTTGGTGAAAAGTTTTCCGCGTTTCGCGTCTAACTCGCCTTTTTTATGTTTAATACTCGCCCATTTTGAATGACCAGACATCTATAACCTCCCCTTTTTGCTCGATGTATTAGGGTTTCGTGGTTCGTTATTTCAAACCCCGAAACCCTAAACACGAACCACTATTCGATTATTCTTCTTCCTTCTTACGCGGAGTCTTCTTATTTTCCGCGATTATTTTTTGCGCTACATTTGACGGCACCGGATCATAGTGCGAAAAAGTCATTGTATAAGTGGCTTTTCCACCGGTAAGCGATTTTAATTCGTTCGCATATTTATACATCTCTTCCAGCGGCATCTGCGCCTTAACTATCTGCATCCCGCCTTCCGTACCCATGCCTAAAACCCTGCCCCTTCTTGAACTTAAACTTCCCGTTATGTCGCCCATGTTCTCTTCCGGCACGGCGAGCTCAACGGTCATGACCGGCTCAAGTATAGCCGGCTTGGCCTTTTCACAAGCTTCCCTGAAAGCGTGTGCCGCCGCTATCTGAAAAGCAATATCTTTTGAATCAACGGGGTGCGTCTTCCCGTCATACACAACAACCCTTACATCTGTAACGGGATATCCGGCCAATATACCGTCTTTCAGGGCGTTTATCACGCCTTTTTCGCAGCTCCCTACAAACTGCCGCGGTATGGCGCCGCCGACAATCTCATCAACAAATTTAAATCCTTCTCCGCGCGCCATCGGTTCGACACGCAGCCAAACTTCGGCAAATTGTCCCGCCCCGCCCGACTGCTTTTTATGTCTGTATTTAGAATCGCCGTTCGCGGTTATCGTTTCCTTGTACGCCACTTTCGGCGTACCTATTTCAACCTCTACACCATAACGTTTTTTCATCCTATTGAGGATCGTCTTTAGATGCAACTCACCCATACCTGAAACCACAAGTTCGTGGGTCTCCTCATCGCGCGTATTGTGGAACGACGGATCTTCCGCGGTTATCTTTGTAAGAACATTCGATATTTTATCTTCATCAGCCCGGCTTTTCGGTTTGATCGAAAAGCTAATAGCCGGTTCGGGAAATTTAATAGCCCGGAACTTAACGGGATTTTTCTCATCCGCCAGCGTATTACCGGTATGCGTATCCTTTAGTTTCGCGGCCGCCGCGATATCTCCGGCTACGACAAGATCTGTTTGGACCTGATCTTTTCCTTTTAGATAAAAAACCTGACCGAACTTTTCGATCATTTGCCGGTTCACATTTTTTACAGACTGGTTCGGCGCGACTCTGCCGCTCCTGACCCTGAATATCGAGATCTGTCCGGCATACGGGTCCGATATAGTTTTGAAAACATATGACGCGAACGGCGCATCCGTTCTGACTTCAACGACTGTCTCGCCGCCTCCGCTCTGGCCGTTCTTCTCCGCCGTAACAGCCGGCTTCTCAAGCGGCGACGGCATATCATCGCGGATCATGGCCATTATTTCAGGAACACCTATACCTTTTTCGACTGAAGCAGGAATGACCGGTATTATTTTTCCGGTTATAACGGCTGTCTTTAAAGCCTTGTGCAGGTCCGCCGACGCCAGTTCCCCCTGTTCCAGATATTTTTCAAGAAGCGCGTCATCGGATTCGGCGACGGCTTCGGTCATGGCACCGATAAGTTTTTCCTCGTTCGTCTTATCCTCGCCCTCGAGTTTATCAAGCCCTTCTTTCGTGAGAAGATTCGCTATAGCCGAGAAAGAATGTCCGTTACCGTTAGGACAGCACACCGCGACACAGTTCTTTCCCATGATCTCCTTGACCGAGTCCAATACTTTCATAAAATCGGCGTTCTCTTTATCCATTTTATTGATAACGATAAATCCCGGAAGATTTAAGCTTTGCGCTAATTTCCAGAATTTCGCCGTCCCGACCTGAATACCGCTTACAGCGTCGATCATAAGTATAAAAGCGTCGGCTACGCTGAGAGCTTCCGTTACCTCACCTATATAATCGAGGTACCCGGGAGTATCAAGCAGGTTAACCTTAACGCCGTCTTTTTCATAGAACGCAACCGCTAGGTTGATGGAATTCTTTCTTTCTTTTTCGTCCTCGTTGTAATCGGACACCGTGGTGCCGTCATTAACACTACCCATCTTGGATATGGCTCCGCCCCGATAAAGTAAATTTTCGACCAGAGTGGTCTTCCCTGCCCCTGAGTGAGAGATCAAAGCGACATTTCGAATATTGTTTGTTGAGACGCTCACCAGCTACCCCCTTTGGTTAGAAAATCTATGCTAAATAAGATTTTTACCTACTTATACAGCGAGAAATGAACCGAAAGGATCAAGTTGGAAATAGTATAGTTATTATAATATTTAATGCGGGTTTGTCAATTGGTTTGTAAGGCGGGGAAAACGATAAGTCTAGTACATAGTATGTGGTATGTAGTACCGGAAACGACACTTTTTACGCGAAACGATAGGACAAGGAACGAAGGTTACATAATATTACGTAAGGTTAATTGAGGTTAATTTAGGTTGCATCTTTTGCAATGATGTGACGTCTGTATAGTTTTAACGTAACCTCATGTAACCTTAAAACGACTAGTCACAAGGCACTAGAGACTAGACACTAACGACGTGGGCCGGGGGCCGGACCCCGTGGGCCGGAAAGCCCGCCCTACCCCGGAAGCAGAAGCTGCTTGTCCGCTCTTGAGATACTAAGGAACTGGACGCCTACCGTAAAACATTTTCTCTCTTCGAACTTCTTTACCCAAGCGACCCTCGACACCACCTTTATTATCTTCAAGCTTTTCGGCATATAGATCTCAAAGACAAGCCTCCGGGCCATAGGCATGAACTTACTGGATAAAAAACACATCCCGCCCTGCCCTATATTCAAGGTTTGTGAGATCCCCATATCCGCGCCGTCGAGATTCTGATACCGCACCACGGCATCCTTCTCGACTCTTTCATATTTTCTTCTCTGAACTTGCGTATCCATTTTAATACTCCTTTTTGTAATATCTATTGTAGGAAACAGGCTTGCCTGTTCCCTACGTTTATCCTATTTTGTAGGGAACGGTTTGAAACCGTTCCCTACAAATGTTCTTGCGCCATCCCCTGTTGACATTATTACATTATCTTTTGCAGGGGACAGGTGCACCTACCCCCTACAAGATCCCCTACCCAACACACATCTGTGTAGGGCACGGTCGCGACCGTGCCCTACGAATAACCGTCATTTCGGAATTAATCGGATAACGGTCCGTAGGGAATGGTTGCGACCATTCCCTACACCTATTTTTCACGCCGGGAAAATTCAGCGCCCCCGACATAAGTTCATGATCCCAATAATGCCTAAAACTATACTGACTTTTTACGGGTGACAGCAGAGATTCGAGCACAGCACAAGTCACGCCAAAAGCGGGACGCGGATGCGCGCAGAATCGATGCTGGCAGGCCCTGTAAAAAGTCAACGTGATTTTTACACTATTCATATTCATCACCACACTACGCCTTTATCAATATTTGCTCTCTGTAAATAACGTACTTCTCATACATATCGTCCGTAAGCGGCACTATCGGATCAAGTATCCTGATCCAGCCCGAAAATCGCGTTTCCTGATCTATGGTCCTTAGCGCCAATTCCAGCGCCTGCGCCAACGAATATATCCCTTTTAGATTTTCGTGCCCGTTCATAAGAACAAGGGGTATTTTGAGTTCGTAATTAAGCGCGGCCTCGGTTATGCCCTCCGGTTTCTTTTCTATTATCCCGAATATGTCTTCTTCTTTAACGGGTTTCTCGCCGTTCCTTCTCTGAATGCCGTTTATACATTTTATTATCCCTTTTATTTCATTGATTATGTTATCGGTCCGTATGCCCGCGCCTTCTTCCCATTGTCGAATGATAACGGCTTCGGTCCGCGGTGAACTTTCCTGAATAAGCGTTTTTAACTGTTCAGTTTTTTCGAGGTTCCCTTTGTCCTTTACATATAAGT
>JAQUNB010000162.1 GCA_028717825.1 Candidatus Omnitrophota bacterium | reverse complement strand
GGTTGTAAAAATGTGTGTTTCGGCGTCGAAAGCGGCGATCCTGAAGTGTGGAGAGCGATCAATAAAAATGTTACCGAAAGCGAAATAGTGCGCGCGCATAAAGCCGCTAAAGCGGCCGGGCTCATAGTAACGTCTTTTTTTATGGTCGGGAACGTCGGTGAAACAAAGGATAGTATAAAAAAGACCATCGATTTTATAGGGAAAATAGAGACAGATTATCCTACGTGCTCCATCGCAACACCGTTCCCCGGGACCAAGATGTATGAGATGGGCAGGGAAAAAGGATGGATCAAGACGAAAGACTGGTCCGAGTATTTGACGACGCCGCACGTAAAGATGAATTACCATACCGTTTGGACCAACGGCATTTTGAGCGAGAGGGAGATATTGGACGCTTATTATTACGTTAATTCAAAAATAGTGTTCAAAAAATTCAGGACGAGATACGGCAGGCTTTATTTTCTAAATCCGTTTTTTTACAAAAGAGAGATATTCAAGCGCATAAGGGAAAAAGGGTTGAAGAACTTCGCGTTATTATTGGGCAGGGTAATGGGCCCGGGAAAAGTCAGATCAGGCGGGTAAAATGTGCGGTATTTGCGGTATTTATAATTATCTTTCCGAAGAGCCTGTTGACGAAAAGCTCACGGAAGCGATGACAGATATGCTGGCGCATAGAGGGCCGGACGGCCGCGGCGTATACACCGATATGAAGGACCGCCTTTCATTCGGGCACAGGCGCCTTTCCATAATAGATGTGGAAGGCGGCGCTCAACCCATGTGTAATGAGGACCAAAGCGTATGGATCACTTATAACGGTGAGATATATAATTTCGCCGATCTGAAAATGGGGCTGGTCGAGAAAGGGCACAATTTTAAAACGCATTCCGATACGGAAGTTCTCGTACATCTGTATGAAGAGCTCGGCGAAGATATGCTGAATGAACTTAACGGCATATTCGCTTTCGCTGTCTGGGACAAAAAGGCCAGGCGCTTGCTTCTTGCCCGAGACCATTACGGGGTAAAACCGTTGTATTTCAGTGATAAGAACGGGACGCTTATGTTCGCGTCCGAGATCAAGTCGCTCTTGTTGTCGCCGAAGATAAAAAGAGAAATAGACCTAGCTGCGCTCGATATGTGCCTAACATTCCGTCACACGCCCGCGCCGCACACATTGTTAAAGGACATTAAGAAACTAGAGCCCGGGAGTTTTATAAAGATCGAAAAAGGCAAGGTATTCAAAAAAAGGTATGCTGCGGAAGTTAATTATATAAACCGAAGAAAAAGCGAAGCTGAATGGAAGAGCGAGCTCGCCGGTGCGTATAGCGCGGCCGTTAAGGCCCAGATGATAAGCGATGTACCCATAGGTATTTCCTTGAGCGGTGGCGTTGATTCCGGGACCATTTTATCTATAATGTCGGATAGAGGCAGGAGGAAGGTTAGTGCCTTTACGGTCGGGTTTGAGCTCGGTGATGATGTTAATGAAATAGCCGCGGCGCATGATATCGCAAATGCTTTCAAGGCTGATTTTGCAAGCAAGGTGATAAAACAAAGCGACTATGAACGCCTGTTCAAAAAATATATGTGGCATTTGGAAGAACCGATCGGAAATGAATCGGCCCTTGCGTATTATTTTGTTGCCGCGCTTGCTAAAGATAAAGTTAAGGTGCTTTTGAACGGGCAGGGGGCGGATGAGCCGTTTGCCGGCTATCCGAGGCATCTTGGAGAAAAATATTCTTTTTTATTTAGATTTCTGAAACCGATAAGCGGGTTTACGTTCGCGGATGAGAAGTTGTCCCGGATGTTCTATTCTCTGCCGGAAAGGGACGCGAGGGAACGGCTGTACAGGATCTATTCGATCATCCCGGATTCCTTCAAAGAGGATATATATTTGCCGGAGATGAAAAAGGTCGCGCGGGAGTGCGAGGCGAGAAAATATGTGTATGATCGGGTCGAGGCACTCCCGGCGGGATACAACGCGCTCGAGAAGATGCTATATCTCGACACCCGCACCTCTTTGCCGGATAACCTTCTTCTGGCGGAGGACAAGATGTCTATGGCGTGCAGCATAGAGGCGAGGGTCCCATTTTTGGACCGGGATGTAATGGATCTCGCCGAGCGTATCCCGGCTGACTTAAAGATCAGGTTTAAGACACAGAAATACATACATAAACGTGCGTGCGAAACTTTCTTGTCAAAAGACAGGGTGTATAAACGTAAGATCGGGTTTGCCAATCCCATGGATAAGTGGCTCGCGGGAAGTCTCGGGAATGTCTTGGAAGAATATATCGAGAAAAAGGATTCTCTGTCGAGAAATTATTTTAATACCGGTAATATCCTGCAAAAGATCAAAAAACACAAGCCGGATGACGACAGTTTTAAAAAATTCCTGTTTTTATTGTTGTCGATCGAGAATTGGTATAGGATATTTGTTTTGAACGAGGATGTTTTACAGTGATAACGCCAAAATTTCTACTATCTTTTTTACGGGTCCTGTCAGCAGACATTCTGCGCGCATCCGCGTTCGCCTTCGGGCTCACTTGTGCTGTGCTCGAATTGTCTGCTGCCACCCGTAAAAAAGTCGGCAGGATCTAGGAAGATGTAAAGTATTAAACTATGTATAAGAAAATTTTATCGAAAGAGCGCTGTATTGGGAACGGTGGGGTCAGGTCTCACAAAGTTGCCGACTTCGAGAGGCCTGACCCCACCGCTGTGCAAAACAAAAAATTTCCGAAACTGCGCGCGGAACGCCGCCTGTCCGAAAAAATATTACAGATAGGAGTGTCGTGAGTAAAAAGATCATATCGAAAGAAGATGTTCTGCAATATTTGATAATCCTAGTGTCGGGTTTTTATTTTTTCTTATGTTTTCTACACTATGCCTCGGGGAGGCCGCTCTGGCTCGACGAAAATTTTATCTACACCAGTCTAAAGACGCTCTCACCGCTACAATTGTTCGGGCCCTTAGGGTCTCAAGCGTTCCCGCGGGTCTATCTTATAGCCGTAAAACTGGTCAGCCAAGTATCTAATTACGATGTGTTCAGCCTGCGTTTCTTTTCGCTTATAGCGATGATCGGGGCTTTTTTTCTGTGGACATATATTTACAGGAAAGAAGAAAACAAAGGTATGGGGTATTTTCTGTTCGTCCTTACCTGGTGCGGATCAAAATTCATGAGTTATTATGCCGCGGAACTTAAACAGTATTCAGGGGAAGTGTTGGTGGCGGGAGTGTTCGCTCTTTTTATCTTAAGACAGCGAGATTATCTGGGGGACAGCAAGAGGCCCGCCCCGGGTGCCTGGTTGTATTTTCTGATGCCTTTCCTTGTTCTACTGTCATATACGGCATATTTTTTTCTCTTGATCCCGCTATACAACTTGTTCGTCCAGCGTACTAAAGAAAAGAACAATCTTCCCTATATTACCGCGTATTCCGCGGGCATGGCGATCGCGGTCAGCCTTTCGTATCTGCTTGACGCCAGGTTCGTCCAGACGACAAGCGGGATGTGGGGGTATTGGCATGATTATTTCGTGCTGACGAATTCGGCGGGGGATTTCTTCAGCTCTTCCTATGAGGGGTTGAGGAATATTTTCTCGAGATGGATCCTTGAAACCAAACTTTTAAGGCACATCATGACCTGTTTTATGCCTTTCGCTCTTTACGTGGTGCTGGTCGACGGGATCAAGGGCATGCGGAAGAACAAGGGCGCTTTTTTCTCCTTGAGTTCGATCACCTTCATTATTTTATGCGAAATGTACGTGGCGGGTATATTGAAATTGTATCCTTTTACCGGCGCGAGGATCACTCTTTTCGTGGCGCCGTTCATCTTTTACTGCATCATAAAAGGGATAGAGCTTTTTAAAACAAGATTTCAGTATGTTTATCTTGCGCTTTTAGCATCTTATATCGTGATCTTATTGTCGACCTCGGTTTATATTTTGAGGGAATATTACATGCTTTATAAAGTTTAGGGGAAAAATGAGAAAAAAAATAATCTTTGTTGCCGGGGCTAGGCCTAATTTCATGAAGATAGCTTGTTTGCTTAAGGAAACGAAAAAGTATAAAAACTT
>JAQUNB010000161.1 GCA_028717825.1 Candidatus Omnitrophota bacterium | reverse complement strand
CCTTTCTCACCGTCGATAGCTATCATGTACACGTCTTCCTTAATAAGTTCATTGATCTTTTCCTCGATCATATTGGAACGGTACACTTTTTTATGCAGGGCCTTTTCCACGTGGGCCGCGTCAACATACTCGGCGTTATCTTTTCCCGCCCAATAATCGGCTTCCCTTAAGATATCGGCGATGTACATGAAAAGCGCGCTGAGTTTTTCCTGATCGCCTGAGAGCCGCGAACCGTATTCGACGACTTTGCTGACGGCATTCCGGTCGAAATGCCGAAGGTTCTCCTCCTCGCACCTGACTTTTATGAAAGCGGAATATTTTTCTATTTTTTCTTTGTCCCTGTTCATTTCTACGTCAAAATCGGCCTTGATCTTGAACATCTTGCGAAAATCAACGTCATACATATACAGCATCTGATACAACCACGCCGGGCCGATCATAATGATCTTGATATCACATGGTATGGGCCTCGGTTTAAGGCTTGTTGTCGTTATGAGCCTAAACTGCTCATTTATATCTTCCACCTTTATTTCACGGTTCCGGATGACCCTTTTTATCGTGTCCCATGCCATAAAACTTGTAAGAACATCCAGTGCCTGAAGGATAAGATATCCGCCGTTCGCTTTATGCAAGGAACCCGCGGCTATTTTTGTGAAATCCGTTGTCATCGAACCCAAGTGGGACACATATTCTATCCTGCCGATAAGGTTATAATAGGTCGGGTTCGCTTCTCTGATTATGGGTGCGCCCTTGGAATGCCTGTGGTCAACAAGAAGGTTCACCTGATATTTTTGAAAAGCGTTTTTTTTGCTTTCCGGTTTGATCCCGAACATTAGCGCCTGCGCCTGATTTTCTTCCTCTTTAAATATATCGATGTTAGTTATAATATCTTCCTGCGCATGGTTCAGATATTCTATGATATCCTCAAACTCGCGATACTTGAACCGGAGCTCATCTATGACGTGTTTGACGGAAAAAAGCGCCACTTCTTTTTCGAGCTCTTTGATCTCTGTTTTGGCGGCTTTTTCCATCGTCCTGACTTCACTTAAGACCTGCTCGATCTTTATGTGAAGCTCGTGTTTTTTCTGCTCGATCTTCTCTTTTTCCTCATCAGGCAGCGCGTCGTATTCTTCCGAGGTCATGGGGTGGTCACCACTCCGGGCGACAAGTATAACGCCCGTGGCTGACTGCTTTAAAACAAACCCCTCCTCGTAAGCTTTATTCTCGATGTCCTCCAGTACAGCATCCCTTTTATTTTTGTAGTCCTTTAAAAGGTCTTGCCTTCTTGTTTCGTAGTCCTCGCTTTCAAAAGCGCGAGGGATCTCTATTTTAAGTTCCTCTATCATTTCTTCCATGTCCTTTTTGAACATTATGCCCCTTCCTGCGGGCAGCGATAAAGCTATAGCTTCATCTTCGCTCAAAAAATTATAGACATAGATCCAGTCATTCGGGGTTTCTTCTTTCGCCGCAAGGTCGCCTACCGCCTTCATTACCTGTGTGTTCCGCCCTGTCCCTGCGGCTCCGCAGACAAATATGTTATAGCCGTCCGCTTTTACGTTGAGGCCGAAATCGATCGCCCGGACGCCACGATCCTGATGCAGCGGTTCAGCATCGAACTCGTAATCTTCCGTCGTTTTAAAAGGAAATATTGACGGGTCACAGTATTTTTTAAGACTTTCACGCGTAAGTTTTCTCATTTTCCTCTCTCTCCTGACTATGATGGATAACATTAAATATTATTAATGCCCTATACATTGAAAATTACATTATATCGAAGCATAAGTCAAGAACCACAAAATAGGTGTTATATCTTGGCTTTGAAATCCCGCCTTGCTTATCAAGGTTTGCCGGCGAAAACAAGGTTGAACAAATACAAACCTAACGGAATGGTAAGAATCGAGATAAGATGCGTATAGAACACGCTGCTGCTGAAAAATTTATTATCGCTCGCCGTATACGTCCCGATAAAGACCAAGGATACGGCCGTAGGCATGAGGCTCTGTAAAAAAAGAAAAAATTTATAATCTTTCTCAAGAGGCACAAAAAGCATCAATAAAAATATTATTGCCGGGAACACGACGAGTTTTAACACGTTGCACGCGATAAGCGGCACTTTATCCTTGAGGTCATGCGCCTTGTAGCTATAGAGATACGCGCCGATCGTAAGCATCGCCAGCGGGAAAGAGGCGTCACCCAGTTGTTTCATGGGCTCCATGACCACATCCGGCATGCTATTTTTCCCGAATAACGCCACCCATGCCAAAGCGAATAATGTCGCAACAACGGCCGGATTGAACAAGACGCGCATTTCAAAATCTGACTTCAATTTCCCCGATAAAAAGAGCGGGACCAGCGACCACATCAGGATATTAAATCCCAAGCTGAACAAAAAAACATATATCAGCATTTTCTCGGCCAAGAGCCCCGTGAACGAGAAGATCACCAGTGTCATCGGCAGGTATCCGCAGTTATGAAAACCACAGCTGCACATAAATTCCCTGCTCGACTTAAATCCAATAAAAAATTTATTTACGAGACCTCCCAGGATCATACCGCCTATCGAGAATATGATCGCCGCTACAGGAAGGACCCACCATGACGGATATTCAGTAAAACTAAAGTTGCTTATTGTCCTCGCTATTATAAGTGCCGGGAATATCACCCGCACAAGGGCAAGACTCAGCTCATCGACGAACTTGTCGTTTATAAGATCCCTAAACCGCAAAAAATATCCAACGGCCATCAAGAGAAAGAGTTTAAGGATCGACATCGCGATCGTGTAAAACGTTAAATTTATGTCCATATTTTGTCGTATTTATTAGCTGCCGTATTTACCAAGAAGTTTGAACATCTTTTGTTTGTATGCCTCTACGCCGGGTTGGTCAAAAGGATTAACACCCGAGACATATCCCGATATCGCGGCGGCTTTTTCGAAAAAGTAGAATAGCTGCCCGAGACAGAAAGGCGTTCTTTCGGCCAGATGCATGGTCATATTGGGCACGCCGCCTTCAAAATGAGCGAGAGATACGGCCTCATACGCCTTTAAATTAACATAATCGACCTGTTTACCAGCCAGATAATTCAACTCATCCATATCCTCATTATCGTAAGGGATGAGACAATTCTCGTCCTCCTTATCCACGATAAGAAATGTCTCAAAGATATTTCTCTCGCCTTCTTGTATAAGCTGCCCCATGGAATGCAGGTCTGTGGAAAAATCACATGACGCGGGAAAGATACCGCGCCCGTTCTTTCCTTCGCTTTCTCCAAAAAGCTGCTTCCACCACTCATCAATATAATGCATCCGATTGTCGAAACTAGCGAATATTTCGATTTTCTTTCCTTTACGGTAAAGCAAATTCCTTATGGCGGCGTACCGGTAACACGCATTGTTCTCGACATTACACTCGGCCGAATCAAAGAACTGTTCCTTTGCGCCCCTGATCACTTCCCTGATATCTATACCCGCACAAGCCATCGGAAATAGTCCTACCGCTGTTAGCACGGAAAACCTTCCGCCAACATCATCCGGTATCACAAAACTTCTGTAACCATTCGCGTCGGCGATCCTTCGCATCGCTCCTTTGGACCTGTCGGTAGTGCAAATGATCCTATCCTTCAGTTTTTTAGGGCTGTATTTCTTTTTCATAAAATTTTCCATGATCCTGAAGGCTAATGCGGGCTCGGTGGTGGTCCCCGATTTAGAAATAACATTTACGACTATCTCTTTATTCTTAAGCGCGTCAAGCAACCCCTTGATATGATCTCCGCAAATATTATATCCGGCGAAAAATATCTTTTTTCCCACCAGTCCCGGAACCAATGTTTCAATAGCCGCTCGCGCTCCCAAATACGATCCACCTATCCCTATAATAACAATCGCATCGGAATTTGTGATCACACTTTTTGCGATCGACTCTATCTCCCCCATCAGACGATCATCTGATTCACGCGGTATATCTATCCATCCCACCGAACCCTTGCCCTGGCTGTTCTTATCAATTAAAAGGCTATGGGCTTTTTCTACTTCCAGCCCTATATTTTTGATCTCTTCGTCGGAAATAAAATTTTTCGTATATTTCGTATCTAGGAT
>JAQUNB010000160.1 GCA_028717825.1 Candidatus Omnitrophota bacterium | reverse complement strand
TAAACAAACGGGGACGTTCCACTTTAAGTGAAACGTCCCCGTTCGGCTAACACTTATTTATCTTACTTATATCCTTACACTACCCCCTGATCTATCATAGCGTCGGCTACTTTCACGAACCCGCCGATATTCGCGCCGTTGACATAGTTCACATATCCGCTTTTTTCTTTGCCGTAGCGGACACAATTTTCGTGTATTTTGATCATTATGTCATGCAGTTTGCTGTCGACTTCTTCTCTGGACCATGAGAGCCTCATGCTGTTCTGGCTCATCTCAAGGCCGCTTGTAGCGACGCCGCCGGCGTTAGCCGCTTTTCCGGGAGCATAGAGGATCTTCGCTTTCTGGAACACTTTTATCCCTTCCGGAGTAGTGGGCATGTTCGCGCCTTCGCCGACCGCAATACAGCCGTTCTTCACGAGCGTCTTCGCGTCATCCCCGCTTATCTCGTTCTGTGTGGCGCTCGGGAAAGCGATGTCGCATTTTACGCTCCATGGTTTCTTTTTTTCGTAATACTTGCACTTGAATTCATTGGCGCATTCTTTTATACGGCCGCGTTTGACGTTTTTGATGTTTAATACGCATTTCAGCTCTTTGAGGTCGATCCCGTCCTCATCATGGATGAACCCGTCCGAGTCCGACAAAGTTACGACTTTTGCACCAAGTTCGAGAAGTTTTTCGACCGTATACTGAGCCACGTTACCGGAACCTGACACGGCGCAGACTTTCCCCTTCAAGGATTCGCCCTTTGTCTTCAGCATTTCCTGGACAAAATAGACGCATCCGTAACCGGTCGCTTCGGGCCTGATAAGGCTCCCGCCCCAATTCAAACCCTTGCCGGTAAGAACTCCGGTAAATTCGTTCCTGAGCCTTCTATATTGACCGAACATGAACCCGATCTCGCGTCCGCCTGTGCCTATATCACCGGCGGGAACGTCGGTATTTGGTCCGATATATTTTTGTAGTTCCGTCATAAAGCTCTGGCAGAACCTCATGACTTCGCTGTCTGACTTCCCTTTCGGATCGAAATCTGAACCGCCTTTTGCCCCGCCCATCGGCAGAGTGGTAAGGCTGTTCTTGAATACCTGTTCGAACGCCAGGAACTTTAAAACGCCCAGATTAACGCTGGGGTGAAGCCGTAACCCTCCCTTGTAAGGGCCTATGGCGCTATTCATCTGTATACGAAAGCCTCTATTCACATGGATCTCGCCTTTATCGTCTTGCCACGGCACGCGAAATATAATAACGCGTTCCGGTTCTACCATTCTTTCGAGAACTTTTGCCTTTTCATATTTTGGGTTCGCTTCAATAACAGGCATTACCGATTCGGCTACTTCCTTTACCGCTTGGTGAAATTCTTTTTCACCCGGATTTTTGTTTATAACTTCTGCCATAAACTGTTCTATCTTTTTCATAACTCGCTCCCTCCATCTTTTATGTTTTGCCCATTGATCTTTGTCAACATCTCAATTGCACGCTTTTAGATAATTAACGATGGCTCGCGAAGCTTTTTTTGCCATGCCCATCGCCTCTATTACCGTACCCTCACCCCCCACAATGTCCCCTCCCGCGTAAACACCTTTTATTGAGGTCTCCATCGTTTCGGGGTTAACTATTATGTCTTTGTATTTATCTACCTTTAATTCGGGAACCGCGTTCGTTAGTATCGTGTTAGCCTGAAGCCCAAGAGCTATGATGGCCCCGTCGCATTCGACCTCAAATTCACTATGCTCGATCGGCACGGGCCTTCTCCTGCCGGAAGAGTCCGGTTCTCCCAGCTTACAACGCAAAGAGCGCAACTTCTGTACGCATCCGTTTTTGTCCCCGGAGAATGCTATCGGCTGTACTAAAAACTCAAATTTTACGCCTTCTTCCTTGGCATGTTCGATCTCAAGACGCCTTGCTGGCATTTCTACTTCCGTTCTTCTATAAAATATTGTGGTGTTGGGCTTTATCCCGTTCATCTTTTGTAATCTGAGCGCGACGCGCGCCGCGTCCATAGCCGTGTTCCCGCCTCCGATCACGACAACGTGCTTACCTATATTTACCGGTGTGTGATATTCTGGGAATTTATACGCCTGCATGAGGTTTACGCGCGTTAAAAATTCATTAGCGGAATATATATTGCAAAGGTTCTCTCCTTCAACCCCGAGAAACGACGGGATGCCCGCTCCCAAACCTAAAAATATAGCGGAATAACCTTCCGCGAACAGGTCATTCAGCGATTTTGTCTTTCCTATAATAAAATTTGTGATGATCTTAACGCCCAGTTTTTCCAGACAATTTATCTCGAAATCCAATACGGTCCGGGGAAGTCTGAACGGCGGTATCCCATAGCGGAGCACTCCTCCGGTTTTATGAAGGCTCTCAAAAACAGTAACTTTAACGCCTTGCCGCGCTAGCTCTCCCGCGCAACAAATGCCGGCGGGGCCTGAGCCCACAACTGCGACTTTTTTATCCCCGACCGTGCCGTCATGCGCCGCGACGACGTCTACTTTTTTTTCGTTACCGAAGTCACCGGCAAAACGCTCTAAGAAATGGATATTGATCGCTTGTTCCGAAGCGAACGGGGAATCTTTTTTTGTAAGAACACACGCTTTTCTGCACTGGTACTCGGCGGGACAAACCCTGCCGCATATGGAAGGAAAATCATTTTTATCTTTTAACGTACAATACGCCGCTTTATAATCTTTTTTCGCGACCTCGCCTATGAATTTTTTTATATTGATACCGACAGGGCACCCTTTGATACATACCGGATTTTTGCACTGTAGGCACCTTTTAGCTTCTTCCAAAGCCTCTTGTTCGTTATACCCCAGAACGACTTCGTTAAAATTCGCAGCCCGTTCGGCGGAACACAGTTCTCTTATTTTTACGGCTTCTTTCATTTTGGAGCGGCCCCCGAAGCTAGCTTACATATGTGTTTTTCTTTTTCGAGATATATCTGGTTCCGTTTCCCCAGTTCTTCCCACTCAACGAGATGCGCGTCAAATTCCGGCCCGTCGACACAGGAAAATTTAACACTTCCGCCTACCGTTACCCTGCAAGACCCGCACATGCCTGTCCCGTCCACCATTACCGCGTTCAAGGATACTATCGTTTTTACATTGAATGGGCGCGTTACACTTGCGGCGTTCTTCATCATGGGGATAGGCCCGACAGCATATACAAGCGAATAACCGCCCTTTGAAAGGACTTCTTTAAGGATGTCGGTGGTAAACCCTTTTTTGCCGTATGAGCCGTCGTCGGTAGCGATAAGAAGTTCGTCCGAAACTTCTTTCAATTCTTTTTCCAGAATAAGCATCGCTTTTGTCCTGGCCCCCAGTATAGTGGTAACGTGGTTACCGGCTTTCTTGAGCGCCGCGGCGACGGGATATATCTCGGCTATACCGACACCGCCTCCGACTATGATGACTTTCCCATAATTTTTTATCTCTGTAGCATGGCCGAGCGGCCCGACTATTGAGTAAAGTGAATCGCCAACAGCGAGCTTCCCCAGAAGCGTTGTGCTGAGCCCGGCCTCCTGAAAAATAATGGTTATCGTCCCCTTTTCCTGATCCGCTCTAGCTACCGTAAGCGGGATACGTTCACCGTTCTCGCTTACCATCAAAACAATGAACTCGCCGGCCTTTATCTTCGCGGCGATATGGGGCGCGGACACATTGATCTCGGTGATCTTCATGCCCGGGTTATCGATTAATTTTTTCTTGGAGATTATCTTCATTTTGACCACAAAATAAGCGGTTTATGCTAAAAAATCGGTCACAGGTATAAAAAAAAAGACGCCCACACTTATAGAGTTATGGACGTCTTCGTCTAAACAGGAGAAATTCTAATATGCGGCCTATTTTTTGTCAATAGAAAAATGGGGTGGTATTACTCGGCTTTTAAATTTCAAGGCGATATTTACCAGGACGATAAGCACCGGGACTTCGATCAGGGGGCCTATGACGGTCGCGAAGGCTTGGTTGGAACTTATACCGAAGATCGCGACGGCTACCGCTATAGCCAGTTCAAAATCATTGCTGGCCGCGGTAAAAGAAGCCGCGACGGTTTGCCCGTAACCGATCTTCATTTTGCGCGCGATAAAAAAGGTCGA
>JAQUNB010000159.1 GCA_028717825.1 Candidatus Omnitrophota bacterium | reverse complement strand
CAAGCGAACGAAGTGGGCGCGTCGAAGGATAAAAAACAATATGATTTCCCAAAAGGAGCCATATATGAGCAATAAACCGATAGTAAGTATCATCATGGGTAGCGATTCGGATCTGGCGGTGATGACGGAGGCAAGTGTCGTTTTAAAAAAATTCGATATAGCACACGAAATTAAGATATTGTCAGCCCACCGTTCGCCGGAAGATACCGCCGAGTTCGCCAAATCAGCCAAAAAACGCGGGATAAAGATAATTATCGCCGGCGCGGGCGGAGCCGCACATCTTGCCGGGGTGATAGCATCTCATACGATCCTGCCGGTAATAGGCGTTCCTATGGAAAGTAAGCTTAACGGCGTGGATTCGCTTCTTTCGACCGTTCAGATGCCGGCGGGTGTTCCGGTAGCGACGGTGGCCGTTGGGAAAGCCGGTGCGACGAACGCGGCGATCCTCGCGGCGGAGATCCTCGCGCTCAGTCTTGAGCCTATCTCGAAAAAACTGGAAGAATATAAAAAAGAACTCGTGGAAAAAGTAAAAGAAAAGAACAAAGAACTTAAAAAATTCTGAAAGTTATGAAGAATATCAAACATATTTTATTCGTCTGCACCGGTAATAGCTGCCGGAGCATAATGGCCGAGGCTTACGCGCGAAAAAGATTCAAGGAAGAAGCCCTGGATATTGAGGTCAGATCCGCCGGTACTTTGGGTATAGACGGAAAACTCCCGACACCGGAAACACTGAAAGTAATTGAGGACGCCGGGATCGATACAAAGGGATATGAGTCCACATCTTTGACCAAAGACCTGATCGACTGGGCCGATCTTATACTTGTTATGGAGCCGGAGCACAAGAATATCGCTACCGCGATGCTTCCGGAAGCGAACGGCAGGGTGCGCTATTTAGGCGAGTTTAAAAAGCCCGAAGAGATCAGAGGAGCCGTTATCCTTGACCCGATCGGCAAGCCCTTGGCGTTTTACCGCGTTTTGTTCAGTGTCATTAAAAATCATATTGAGGAGCTTATAAAATGGCTAAAAGCGTAGCGATAGGCGCCGATCACGGCGGGTTTATTCTTAAAGAAAAGATCAAAAAAGTTTTACAACGGTTAAAATATCAAGTAAAGGATATGGGTACGTTCTCGGACGGGCCATGTGATTATCCCGAATACGGATACAAGACCGCGAAAGAAGTTTCGGCGGCGAAAGCGTATAGAGGTATCGTAATATGCAAGACGGGTATAGGGATGTCGGTTATCGCGAATAAGTTACCACGCGTAAGGGCGGGGTTATGCAATACGCGTGAGGACGCCATATCGGCGCGTGAACACAACGATACGAATGTGTTGGTCCTCGCGGCGGCGCGGATAAGCGAAAAAAAGGCCGTGGACATAGTTAAGGTATGGCTTAAAACTAACGCGCTCGGCGGAAGGCACAAAAGACGCGTAAGAGAAATAATTAATATAGAAAAAAAACTGTTTAAGACCATAAAATAATTTATTCCCGGGATATTTTTTATTAATTTTCCAGAAGAAAGGGAAAAAAATGAAACATTTGAAGAAGACAGATCCTGATATATTCCAAGCGGTACTCGGAGAGACAAAACGTCAGAACGAGGGGATAGAACTTATCGCCAGCGAAAATTTTGCAAGTCGAGCCATTATGGAGGCGGTTTCATCGGCAATGACCAATAAATATGCCGAAGGGTACCCGCACGCCAGATATTACGGCGGGTGCGAGTTCGTGGACATAGCGGAAGATATAGCGATCGACCGGGCGAAAAAACTTTTCGGAGCCGAACACGTGAACGTACAGCCCCATTCTGGGTCGCAGGCGAACATGGCCGTGTATTTTGCCATGCTGAATATGGGGGATACGGTTTTGGCGATGGACCTTGCCTGTGGTGGGCATCTTACCCACGGACACTTTAAAAATTTTTCTGGAAAATATTTCAAAATAGTTTCTTACGGTGTGGCTAAAGACACCGAGATGCTTGATTATGATGCGATCCGTAGAGAAGCTCATGAACATAGGCCCAAAATGGTCATAGCGGGCGCGTCGGCGTATCCGCGGACGATAGATTTTGAGAAATTCCGTGCCATATGCGATGAAGTCGGGGCGATACTTATGGTGGATATGGCGCACATCGCCGGGCTCGTGGCGACAGGGCTTCACCCGAGCCCCGTTCCGGTTTCAGATTTTGTTACAACCACAACGCATAAAACTTTAAGGGGCCCTAGGTCCGGCATGATACTTTGTAAAAAAGAATTCGCAAAAAAGATCGACTCGGAAGTGTTCCCCGGTATACAGGGCGGGCCGCTCATGCATGTCATCGCCGGTAAAGCCGTGGCGTTGAAAGAAGCGGGGACGCCGGAATTCAAAGAATATCAAAAACGGATAATCAAGAACGCGCATAGACTCGCGGAATCGCTCGCGAGTAGAGGTTATCGCATAGTTTCTGGCGGGACAGACAACCACCTTATGCTGGTCGACATGATGAGTAAAGGGATAACGGGAAAAGAAGCGGAAGTGTGTCTGGATAAGGCGGGCATAACCGTTAATAAAAATCTTATCCCGTACGACCAGAAAAGCCCGTTTGTCACAAGCGGCATACGTTTAGGGACTCCTGCCGCCACCACAAGAGGTATGAACGAGCGCGAGATGGAAGCGATCGCCGGTTTTATAGATGAAGCGATACAATCAAGATCCGACGACAAGAAACTTATATCCATCCGGCAAAAAGTAAAAGAATTTTTGAGAGCGTTCCCATTATACAAGGAATGGATCGAAGAAATGGAAGCTTTATGAAGGGTAAAGCAATAAACCTTGCTGACTTTTTATGGGTCCTGTCGCTCGGTGTCCTGCACGCCTCCGCACTTTGCTTGTGCGGTGCCCGGACACACTCGCGCCACCTATAAAATTATTAACAGAGACAAACAATTTTTTAAAATGAGTGTATAAATGTTGACATTAGTCTGTAGGGAGCTAACGGTATGAAAAAAAACCAAAAAGGAAAATGCACGGCCGAAAAAAATGCGAAAAAAATAGAACGGCCATGCTGGGATGAATATTTTTTGAATATAGCGAACCTCGTCGCGACACGCTCGACGTGCCTAAGGCGGCAAGTGGGCGCTGTCGTCGTGAAGGATAAACAGATGCTGGCTACCGGTTATAACGGCGCGCCGATGGGCCTGGCACATTGCGACGAAGTGGGCTGTATGAGGGAAAAACTCAACATACCCTCAGGCGAACGGCACGAATTATGTAGAGCCCTGCACGCCGAACAGAACGCCTTTTTGCAGGCCGCGAAACACGGTGTCAATCTGAACGGCGCAACGCTGTATATCACCATACAGCCGTGCAGTATTTGCGCCAAAATGATCATAAACGCCGGCATCAAGAAGATCGTGATAAAAGGATCTTATCCGGATGGATTCGCGCTTAAATTCTTAAGCGAAGCTGGAGTAGAAGTGACGGCAAAAAAATGAAATGCCCTTTTTGCAAGACAAAAGAAGACAAAGTAATTGATTCGAGAATGAACGCGGACGGCCTTAGCATAAGGCGCCGGCGCGAATGCCTCAAATGCGGCAAACGCTTCACGACTTATGAATACGTCGAGAAGGCCCCGCTCATGGTGGTTAAGCGGGACGGGACAAGAAAACGGTTTGACCGGGAAAAAATAAAAGCGGGCATAGTAAAAGCGTGTGAAAAAAGACCCGTCAGCATGGACCAGATCGACCAGATCGTGGATGAGATAGAGAAAAGGATACAAAAAAAGGCCGAAAGCGAAGTAAAGTCAACCACGATAGGCAATATGGTCATGGAAACGTTATATGTTCTGGACGAAGTGGCGTATGTTCGTTTCGCCTCGGTTTATCGCCGTTTCAAAGATATCTCCCATTTCACAGACGAGCTCAAAAAATTCCTCGAGAAAAAAGATTAACTTACATTCATAAATTGCAAACGAGTGTCATTGCGGGCGTTCTTTGCGAAGCAATCATGTTTTTCTGTGAAAGAACAAGATTGCTTCGTCGCATAGAACGCTCCTCGCAATGACATCATGAATGTTTTGAGACAGCTCCCACCTCGCTCAACTATTTACTAATCATCA
>JAQUNB010000158.1 GCA_028717825.1 Candidatus Omnitrophota bacterium | reverse complement strand
TATGGCATCCCGAGGGACATTCTCTTTTTGTTTTAACATATCTAGAGTGGCCACTTTTGCATGTCCGGCATTAGTTCTTTCAACATCCTGAGCAATGCCATTTTTATAAATGAAAGTTGTACCGTATATGTTGGCAACAGGAAAGATCCTTTCTACTGCTCTCTCGATACATTCTTTAGGTGCCGCGGATACTATGTACGTACCAAAACGATAGTCGTCGATCCCTTCAGCCAAGATACTCATTAGTTCGATAACACCCTTTTTCAGCTTGATCTCTTTTCCGACCTCATAGAGAAGATCTTTGCTTACTTTCCCAATATAATCAGGGTCCTGAACTATCAAATGCGCGAGTTCTCCGCCGAGCTGTACAATGTTTCTTCGTTTTATTTCTTCTATCTTCTGGTCAAATCGCCCAGAAGATATTCCCAACTTTGCGCTTAGTATATACCCTATATCGCCTACAGAAAGTGTTTTGTCAAAATCAGAGACAAAAAGAATTTTTTTCTCCATTTTGGTTCACCCCTTTTTCGCATAATAATAAGAACTTGCTTATTATAACATTCGGGAAGGCATACTGACTGCGACTCTCCCGGCAATAAATTTATCTATTAGATGGTATTAGGTTATACCATACAGGACGTCCAAATATCAATAAGAATATCTTAAGATATCGCCCCTATTGTTAACGCATACTAAAGGCTATCCTATAAATACACAATATTTGTCACATTGCGGGGAGTCTCGCCACCGAAGGTGGCGGACGACGAAGCAATCTTGGTTTTCCAAGTAATTGTAGGGAACGGTTTGAAACCGTTCCCTACACAAAAACGCTCGCAATGATGCCATTTTTCTATTTATACGGATGGCTTCTACTGATAAAGGTGTATTCGTCTTATTGGATTAGCCTTACAGTAGTTAAAAACAAATAACTATATACAGTAAATTCCGAAGAGGGTAAAATGGTAAGGATTGATTTCCTCATGTAAACCTGTTTTTTTTTGGAGAGAACATTATGGAAGCTCTATCGACAAACATTAACGACGTATTATCAAAAAATCTTGGCATAAGCAAACTTACGGGATCTTCTTTAAAAGAAGCTATAACATCGCGTTTCCATCCCCTGCCCGATGATGAGAAAAGGCGTATAAATCGTGAAATTGCCCATGCCGTGATAAAGGTCGTAGGAGCCGCTAAGAGCAAAAAACGATCCAGCATTACAGGAAAAATAAAATCTTTGCCGGCAACTCGCGTGTTGGCGGTAAATCACGTTGGTCTGCTCGATGTTACGATTGAATGGGAAACCGGCCCAAACGGTATTCTCAAGCCGACAGCGTACCATGTAGATCCAGGAGGAGATCAGATCAACGTATCGAAAGTATTTAGTGACTTCAAAGAAAATATCGCTTTGGTGGCACTTTCGGGAAAGAAGGAAGATGAGATCACGAATGAATGGGAAAGAAATTTTTTAGATAATAACATAATCCCCGCACTGATCCGTCCCGCCGGAGTAAATATAGAAGCAGCGATCTATAACATAGTTGACGGCGATACGCTTACCGGAATATTCGGATGGGCAGATGAATTATCGGGGAAAACAGTAGAGAATATTAACCAAGAGGCTCTTTCGATGCTCAACCGGATGTTTAAAGGCGGTTCAAACAATATCTGGATGGTCTTTTCTGCCGGTGGACCCGTAAGATATAACAGTTCTCTCGCCTATTATGCGTCGCTCGTAAAACAAGTGAAGAAGAAATACGCTGACAAGGTTAAGCTTTTGATAGATTTTAAGTTTTTGTCAGGCCCCGAGGAAGCCATGTCGGTTGTAGATATTTATCGAGAAACACCTCAGGATATAATCAAACCTAACGCGGAAGAATTTATTCAGATATTGACCTCGAGCGGTTTGGCAAAAAAAGGCTCTTTGAATAAAAACACAATTACCGAAGAAGCCATTAAAGCATACGCTATCAAGCTAAGAAGTAAATATAATCTTTTGGGCGTGCTCGTTACAATGGATGAAAAAGGGTTAATACTTGTTACACAGGATCGGATAATTAAAGAAAAAGGCATCAAAATAATTGAGGCATGCCATACAGCCGCAGGAGATTCACTTAAAGCGGGATTTTTATACGCGCTTTCCAACGGAAAATCATTCGAAGAACCTGTTCACACAGGAAACCTTTTTGGGGCTTCAACAGCTTCTATGGAAGGTTCCGAAACTGTCACACCGAAAATACTTGCCAAGACAGAAGCTTTAGCACATATGCAAAATGTAACACCGGAAGTAGAGTATTTGTAAAACCTGTGTCCTCGTTGCTATCACCTAAATGCCCACGCCATCATTGCAAGGAGCGTTCTATGCGGCGAAGCCCTTCGACAGGCTCAGAACTTCGTCCTGCGTTTATCGGAGAACGAAGTAATCTTGTTCTTCCACAAAAAGGCAGGGAACAGGCATGCCTATTCCCTACGCTTACCACACCTGTAGGGAACGGTTTCAAAACGTTCCCTACACAAAAACGCCCGCAATGACACTGTTCGCCGTTTGCGAAATAACTTCTAGTGTATTCACCTTTAAAATCCGTAATTACTTTTTAGTTTTGTTTTTTTTAGGTTTCGATCTCTTATCTTTTAGCGCCTTGGGTTTGGATGGTTCCGCCACATTAATGTTCAGCGTTTTGGCGATCTCTGCTACGATCTCTTCTCTAGGCGGGATATTTCCGGGGGCATTCCCTTTCCTGCGATTAGAATAACATGTCTTACAATAAACCGGGCGCCCTTCTCTGGGCATAAAAGGAACCTCACAATCTTTTTTGCATTCGGCACAAACAGCTTTGAACATTTTCCTTTCTCTTGGCTTTTCATCTTGCGGTATAGGAAATTTTTTTGTCACAGTAGCATGGGTTTTAAAGCCCGGATCGTGTTCTGTGCTTATCATGCGAGATAGACCTGCAGATTGCGATAATACCCTATCGAGTTTCCCCTCAATAGCATCAAATCTCGCCTGTATTTCAGTTAAGAGATCCTCTATCCCAATTTTCTTTTTCGCTTTTTCCTTTTTTGTTGTTTTGCCAGCTGCCATTTTTCGCCTTTCTTTGTTATAAATCAATCCCGCAACTACTCTACCGTTGCTTCCACGTTTGCTACCTATTGTACTCCTAAACCTACATTTTTTACAACTTTTTTAAGAGGGTTAAAGGACAACGCTATGTGTGAAGAATTAAAATTGTTATTCTCTTTGTTCTGTAAATTTTCTGCGATATAAGTTATACTTGACGCATGGATCATATATCCCAAACACCGCATTTTGCGTCTCTGACAAATGAAACGATCATCGGAATTGCTGAAGAAGAGCTAGGGGCGCGACTAACAGGGCTTTGCCGCACCTACAATAGCTACATAAATCGTATCTTTGAGCTTGCCGCAAAAGACGGAAAGAGTTTTGTTATAAAATTCTACCGCCCGGGCAGATGGTCAAAAGAAGCCCTGCAGGACGAACATGATTTTCTTCTGGAACTGGCGGAAGCTGAAATACCCGTCATCGCCCCGCTTACTCTAAAAGATTCCAAGACGATAGGCCAGTCCGGCGATGTCATGTTCGCTATTTTCCCGAAGAAAGGCGGCCGCAACTCTTCCGAGTTCTCTGAGACAGAATGGCTGGAACTCGGACGCCTGATCGCGCGGGTCCACAACGTAGGCGCAAGACGAATGCCAAAAGACAGGATCACCCTTACCCCAAAAAACGCCACACGCGGCCATATAGACTTTATCATTGAACACGATCTTATTCCAAAAGAACTTTCCGGTCAATTCGTGGACATCACAGGGGAAGTTATTGATCTTATAAGCCCTCTTTTCGCGAACAAGCCCCTTATCCGCATACACGGAGACTGTCATTCGGGAAACATTATACACCGTCCCGACGAATCATTTTATTTGATAGATTTTGACGATATGGCCATAGGCACACCTATACAAGACGTATGGATGCTCCTGCCGGGGTATCTCAAAGATTCGCGGCACGAATTGAATCTGTTCATAGAAGGATATGAGACTTTTCGAGGTTTCGACCGTACCGATCTAAAACTTATTGAACCCCTGCGCGCTATG
>JAQUNB010000157.1 GCA_028717825.1 Candidatus Omnitrophota bacterium | reverse complement strand
ATCCCATGTCCCCGCTTTGGTCGACATACGGACCTTCTGATTTTGTTCGTGCCAGCTCCGCGAAATCTTTTCCGCTCTTCAGCTCGTCCTGCAATTCCTTGATCTTCGCCTTTTCGACCTTAACATCCTCTCCTTCTTTCTTCCTTATCATGATTCCCCTTACCTTGACCTTTTCCGGAGAAATAAGTTTTTCCTTATTCTTTTCGTAAAGCTCCTTTGTTTCTGCGGGAGTTATCATGATCTTTGAAACAAGTTCTCTTTCAACATATTTCTGTCCAAGCAGCTGTTCTTTTACGTCTTTTTCGACTTCCGTAAGTGTGGACCCTTTAGAACTAAGTGCTTGGAGAAATTCCTCTTCCGAAACATAATAAGCCTTGATCTTGTCGATCCTCTCTTTTACATCTTTTTCATCAATTTTTATATCAGACTTTTTTGCCTCGCCAATAATTATTTTTGCATCAATTAATTGTTCAAGAAGACCTTTTTTCGCTTCCTGTAATTTTGTCTCGAGTTCCTTCCCTTTAAAACTAGCCTCATAACCGCTTTTTATGGGACCGTATATCCTGTCAAATTCCTTCTGTGTTATTACTTCGTTATTTACCACCACTATGACCTTATCCACCATCTCTCCGAAGCTGGTCCGGCCGGCCGAAGCTATCCCAGCACATATTAAAAACGCAAAAACCAATCTGAAAAACCGTGACAGATACATCTCCCCATCCTCCTTTGTTTCAAACACAAAAACGCACCTTTTATTTTTCAGGAACGTTTTTTGAGTTTTCTTCACCTTTTAGATTCTTCTCATTTATTTTTATACGGGTTTCTTTGTGTAGTTTAGTAAGAAGTTCATTAAAAATAACCTGTCTTTTTAGCGTTCGCAATTTGGCCTTTATATATTTTTCGACTTGTTCCAAAGATCTCGGCTGTGGGGCTTTTCTGTCGGTCAATTTGATAATATGATATCCCAATTTCGTTTTAACTGCCCCGCTCATCTGACCTATCTCAAGTGCCGAGCAAGCCGCCTCAAATTCCGGCATTAGCTGCCCTTTAGGAAAATAACCTATATCGCCTCCGCGTTGCGCTGTCGGATCGAGAGACCTTGCCCTTGCTACTTCTTCAAAATCCCTCCCTGATCTAAGCTCCTGCAGGATCTTTTCGGCGGCGTCACGGGAAAAAACGAGTATATGCGAAACCCGCATTATCTCCGGGGTCATATATTCTGCTTGGTTCTTTTCGTAATATTCCTTAACTTCCTCATCGGTAATAACTATCGCGTCATCTACTTTGTCTTTAAGCAATTTTGCGATCAATATCTTTTTCCGGGCTTCTTCCATTACCTTTTGAACATCTTTGTCCTTCTGTAAACCTAAATCTATCGCCTCCTGATAAAGGAGAGTATCGTTGATCAACTCATTTAGATATTCGTTTTTCTGTTTATTGATGATATTTTGATATCTCTGGGGCAGATTTGAGATCCTCTCTTCAAAATCAGCGACAGTGATCTTTGTATCGCCTATTTCGACCAAGACGGCCTTATTTTTTGCTTCTTTGGCACACCCAACACTTGCCATAAGCAAAATAAATCCTACCCATAACACCGATTTTCTGATCATTTATCTTTTTTCTCCGTTTTTTTGACGGGTTGCTGAAATATTACGGATATAATACCAGATAAACTTTGCATCTTCAAGGAGTTTCAACTTTGGATGATGCATATATTTTGGTCCGGTTATCTTCCAAACGAACCTTCCACTATTATATTTTCTCTTTCAACTTTTTGATCTCCTCTTTAAGAAGCCTGCAGTAAAGGTCAAAACCGACCTGATCGATAAAACCGCTCTGTTCGACGCCTAAAATATTACCGGCGCCGCGCATTTCAAGGTCCCTCATCGCGATCTTGAACCCTGATCCCAACTCCTGATATTTTTTTATGGCTTCCAGCCTCTTCTGGACCTCCGAAGTCAATGTGGAAAAATTCCTCACCACCAGATATGCGGATGCCTGCCGGTCAAACCTCCCGATCCTGCCTCTTAGCTGATAAAGATCCGCCAACCCGAACTTATCGGCGTCATTTATTATCATTGTGTTAGCGTTCGGTATGTCTATGCCGGACTCAATGATCGTCGTGCAGACGAGGATATCCACTTCACCCCGAATAAACTTCAGCATGGTCTTCTCCAAAACCTTAGAGCTCAGCTGTCCGTGCCCTATCATCAGCCTCGCTTTAGGCGCGAGTTTTCCGACTTCGTTCGCAATGCGATCTATAGTCTCAACACGATTATGGACAAAATATATCTGACCTCCCCGGGCAAGTTCGGTATCAATCGCTTCTTTAATTATCCTATCATCTTTTTCCACAACTATCGTATTCACCGGCGTCCGGTCAAGCGGCGGAGTCTCAAGGACAGAAATATCTTTACCCCCCATCAACGCAAGATAAAGCGTCCGCGGTATCGGCGTCGCGGTCAGCGTTAGGATATCAACATTTACACGCAAGCTTTTTATTTTTTCCTTGTGTTCCACACCAAAACGCTGTTCCTCGTCTATGATCAATAGACCTAATTTTTTGAATTTCACATCGTCCGAAAGAAGTCTATGGGTCCCTATGATAATATCAACTTTCCCGTCTTTTAGATCCTCAAGGATCATCGCCTGTTCAAGGTCTGTCCTGAATCGATTCAGCATCTGGATATTTATCGGAAAATTTTTAAGCCGTTTTGTGAAAGTATTGATATGCTGTTCCGCCAAGATCGTGGTCGGGACAAGAACCGCAACTTGACAGCCGTCCATTACAGCTTTGAAAGCGGCCCTCAAGGCAACCTCTGTCTTTCCATAACCAACATCACCACACAAAAGCCGGTCCATGGGCCTTCTACTCTCCATATCCAGTTTAACTTCTTTGGTCACTTTGGTCTGGTCGGGCGTTTCTTTGTATGGAAAAGATCTTTCCACCAAGCGCTGCCACTCCGTATCCTTGCTAAAACAAAAACCTTCGGCATTTTCCCGTTTGGCTTGCAGGGTCAAAAGTTCTTTCGCTATTTTCACGACGCCTTTTGACGCTTCGGTCTTTGCGTTATTCCAACTCTTTCCTCTAAGCACATTCAGGCACGGGGCTTTTCTGTGGAATGAAATATATCTTTGCAACTTATGCAAGTCTCCGTTCTCGACATAAAGTTTATCGCCGCCTTTATATTCCAGAACAAAGTGTTCTTTGACGTGGCCCTTTACGGGGAGATGCTGCCTCCCCAGATACTTGCCTATCCCGTAATCTATATGGACGACAAAATCTCCGGGCTCTATATCAACAAATGAATCTATGGGTTGTTCCCCTGCTTCGGGGATCTCTTTTCGAATGGCCTTGCGGCTTAAAATACCGGCTGGCAGGATCATTACACCTTTATGGTCGGTGATCGTCTTAAAGCTCACTAGATCTATACTTTTTATAGATCGTATCACCCCATCGGAAAGGTCTATCCTAACGGGATACTCAAAGGTTACCGGATAGATGATAAGCAACTCTCCCGTTAAGCTATACTCACCAAGCCCGGACACTTTACTCGAGCGCTTATATCCATATTTGTCGAGGTTAAGTACGATCTCGTCTATTTTGACGGTTTCGTTAAGATATAGCTTGAGAGAATCAAACATTTTGGTTTTTTAAAATTCGGGCTTTTCACAAGAATTTAACTTTTTTGTCATCCCCGCGAAAACGGGAATCCATAATTATTCTTATTAGATGCCTGCTTTCGCAGGCATGACGCAAGTGGTCACATTTTTTCGGGTAAAGTGATATTCAGGACCTTGAGGCCGTTAGCGAGGACTATTCTGGTACATTCGACGAGGAACAGTCTCGCCTTCGTAAGTTTTATATCATCAGAAACAACCCTGCATTCGGTGTAAAAAGAATGGAACTGGCGCGCGAGTTCGTTCAGATAGACAAGAACCCGGTTAGGCTCCAGCGCTTCCGCGCCCGAACGGATCGCTTGAGGGAACTCGCTCAATTTACGCATGAGCTGAAGTTCCTCTTTCGCTTTTAGTAGCTCCATCCTCCGCGGGACAAAAAAAAGCCGTAAAGATCTTTTCCGGCTGAATTTTTTAATACTGCAGATACGGGCATGCG
>JAQUNB010000156.1 GCA_028717825.1 Candidatus Omnitrophota bacterium | reverse complement strand
CGACGGATTGACCAGCCTTATTGAACCTCTGGTTATTGCTTTTCTGGGGATCGTGATCGGAGGTATCGTGATATGCATGTTTCTGCCGATTTTTAAATTGACCAGCTTAGTCCAGACGTAACATTTAGACGGCAAAAAAGCTGTGTCGTAGACAAATTTACTTTAGGTGCGTTGCAAAATGTAGGGAGAAGCAAGGAGGATCTTGGGCAAAATAGCGTATGATACGAGTGTATATTCTTTTTATATTACGGACTTAAAATTATTGTGTCAATATTTGCTTCGGTAGTTTAGACAAGGTATACTTTAGTTAGGGATTGTAAAAGGCAATCCTAACAATTTTCTTTGAAAGGAGGTGAGAACTATGAAGCTACGCAAATATTTCGGAAAAGGCGGTTTTACTCTTGTCGAAATTATGATCGTTGTTGCAATTATTGGATTATTAGCCGCTATAGCGATTCCGAACTTTGTGCAGGCACGTACGCGTGCACAAAGAGGTGCTTGCATCGCCAACCTAAGGCAGATTGACGGAGCGAAAACATTATATGCTCTGGATAATAATCTGGCTTCGGGTGACGCATGTGCGATGACTGATCTGGTACCGCTCTATATCCAGAGAACGCCGATTTGTCCGGCAGGTGGTACTTATACTCCTGGAACTATTGCTCCGGCAGGCGATCCAACATGCAGCGTACACGGCGCATTGCAGACCTTGATCGGAACGTAATAGCCATATTCGACATCGGTAGGAACCATCGTGAAAGGGCAGCCTAATTTAGGCTGCCCTTTTGCTTTTTAGCGATTATCGATAGACCTACTGAAGATAAATGACTATTGCAAAAGATGTTATGTATATCGCAACGTTGATAGCGTAAAAATCTTGCTGGCTTTTTACGGGGCCTGTCAGTAGACATTATGCGCGTCCCCGCGTTTGCTTTGCGAAGCAAAGCAGTGGTGGGGTGCTCGAATTATCTGCTGCCACCTGTAAAAAGCAGCCAGGTTTGTTACGCAATGCAACATCACAATATTTGATTTTTAGATATAGCAAGGTATAATCATTCTTGAGATTACAACCAATAGGCAAAATATTATGTATAACAAGAAGGGTTTTTCGCTTGTAGAGATCATGATCACTGTAACTGTTGTGCTTATGTTGGCGGCTATAGCTTTACCAACGATGGTTACTCATATTAACAGGGCAAGGGGGCGCGCCTGTCTGATGAATTTGAAAGAGATCGATAACGCGAAAAGTTTGTATGCCCTTGATAATAATTTAGCGCCCGGCGCGCCCTGTTCGATGAATGATCTTGTTCCGCTCTATATGCAACGTGATCCAATATGTACTGCGGGTGGTGTATATGCTCCCGAAAATGTTGATGCGGCATCCGGTCCTACCTGCAGCGCGGGAGGCCACGGATCCTTACAAAATGGTCTTGCCGTTCCCCCACGATGGACTGCCTTGCGCTAGCTCTTTCCACTAGTCTATTACATATTAATTTTAATATGTGTTTGCTGCCGCCCTGCCTTGACAATCACATTTTGGTGTGATAACCTTTGAGTAAAATAGTTTTTACCTGCCTTCGAGAATGCTTAACAAGTTTTGATGTCATGAGTGAGCCTTGAGCGCAAGTGCTTAATGCGATAATTATATAACAGGGAGAAGATGTTAAATTCAAGGAAAAAGGATAACGGAACAGTAGGACTTGACATAGGAAAATATTCGATAAAGGTTGTGTCACTTCTAAAAGAAAGTAATAAAAAAACCCTTACCGCATATAATGTTAAGAAAGTTCCCGCAGGAAAGTCCATTCAAGAGCAGGAAGCGCTGATAAAAGAGGCGTTAAGTGAGATCGACCTCCATCCCCGAGATGTAAATCTTTCGATATCAGGACTTGATGTTATTGTACGGTTCATAAATTTTCCCAAAATGACAAGAGAACAGCTTGATAATGCTCTTGTTTTTGAGGCTGAAAAACATATTCCTTTCAATGTCAATGATGTGATCCTTGATTCGATCATACTTGGAGATCTGCCAGATACCGGTCAAATGCGAGTACTGCTGGCCGCGGCGAAAAAGGAGATGGTCAATTCAAAGGTCAAGCTCATCGAATCGTTAAATATGTCGGTTAATGTCATGGACATAGATATTTTTGCGGTATTTAACGCGTTTACCGCCGGCAATAAGCTTCAACCGGACAAAGCGAACGCTTTTTTGGATATTGGACACACACAGACCGATCTGTTGATAGCTATCGGTGAAAATCCTTACTTTATGAGGCAGATCCAAATAGGCGGTAAAGATATTACCAGTGCCATCGCAAAACAATTAGCCGTACCTGTGGAAAAGGCGGAAGAATATAAGCATGGTATTGGGCTCGATAAAAAGGAAGTGATCGAGGCCGTGGATAGTTCGATAGCTAAGGTGTTTGATGATATGGTAAAGGAGATACACTTATCTTTTAACTATTTTGAAAGCAATTGCAACTTGGAGGTTGACGAGATCTTTTGTTCGGGCGGCGCTATAAGTCAACCTAGGGCTATGGAATATTTCAGCAAACAGCTTGGAACTCCTGTGAAAAAATGGAACCCGATCGATGAGATCGGTATAGCAGAGACCTTGTCAAAAACGGATATTGACTCAGTGGCTTCGAGCTTAGCGGTAAGCGTGGGGCTTGCTCTCAGGGATTAAAAACAAACTATGATCGAAATCAATCTTCTGCCTAAAGAACTAAGAAAAAAACAAACGAAAAGAACGACTATCGTTCTCTCGAGTATTCCTGTACAGCCGATAATCATATCCGTTATTGCTTCTCTCTTTGTTTTGGGTTTAATATTATCACTAGCGGCATACTCTAGAAACTGCTATTTAAAAAAGCTTGAGGTGCGGTGGAACGAAATGACGCCGCAGAGAGAAAAAACGGAAAAGATAGCGGAAGAGATAACTCTTCTCGGGGTAAAAAACACCGTCATCAGCAAAATAGCAAAACCAGAGGTTGTCTGGTCCGAGCTTCTCAGCGGGCTCAATGAAGCGATGACCCCGAACATATGGCTTTCGAATCTCAGTCTGGATCTAACGGCTTCATCCGACAAGAAAAGGAAAGAAGGGGATGATATTATCTATCTGGACATCTCCGGGTTCGCACTGGGGAGAAGCGAAGAGGCGACGCCGCGCGTGGCAAAATTTATCGCTAGTTTGAAGCGTAATAAAAATTTTTCAAAATACGTGGAGGAGATACAACTCGAAAATATCAAGGGGCAAGTGATCGTGGGGGAAGAGGTAATGGCGTTTGATCTTGCGTGCAAGTTAAAGATAAAGAGACAATTACCTCCGGAAGAGACAAAAGCCAAACAGGGTGTCCCGACTAAGACAACGGACAAGGCGAAGAAAAAATGATAGATATTAAACCAATAGCGATAGAAACGCTGGAAAAACTTAAGGTATTGATAAGGGATGAAGAATACAGAAAATACATAATTCTGGGCGTGGGTGTCGTTGTTGCAGTGCTCCTTTTATTTTTTATGGTTATGCCGCAAATTGCGCACCTCGGCAATATTGCAAAGAAAATAACTGAGATAAAAAATAATACGGAGCTTGTCGAGAACAGGATAACTCGGCTGGATCAGATGTCGGAAAAATTACGTGATCTAAGGGTCGAGTATGAGGGGTACGCCAACGGTCTGCCCGGCGAAAAAGAGATACCTGAGTTTTTAGAGGAACTTTCAGCTATCGCGCGTAAATCCAACGTTAAAATACTGAGCATTACGCCGTCAGATTTTAGGCCTTTTGAATCCGAAGGGAAGGGGAAAGATTTTCTCAAGGAGATGCCTGTTGCTGTGACTGCCCAAAGTGGATATCATGAGCTTGGCGGTTTTATAAGTGATCTGGAACAAGCAAAAAGATTCGTGACTATTGAAAAAGTAAGTATTAAGCAGGATAATAAAGTTTCTAAGCAACACAATGTTGAGATTGTGCTAAAAACCTATGTTTCATTTGACAATGAGAAAAAGTAAATTTTGGATAATTAGTGTATTTATCGCACTCGCGTTGTTTGCCGGTACAGTGTTCTTTCCTTTAACCGAGGCTGGGGCTGTATATAATTCTTTGGGAAGAAGAGACCCTTTTATC
>JAQUNB010000155.1 GCA_028717825.1 Candidatus Omnitrophota bacterium | reverse complement strand
TTATGGCCTGATTTTGGGGTAAACGACCTAAAAAAGGCCTTGGATGAATTCAAAAAACGTGAAAGGAGGTTCGGTGGATAACCCGGGAAGAAGGATAATTACAGGGGCACTCTTAATAATTTTTGTTTCACTGGTTGTCTATTTCGCACCGAGTTGGCTGTTTTGCCTTGTTATAGCCGCGTTTGTTTGCCTTGGGCAGTTCGAGTTCTTTAAGATGGTAGAGAATCGCGGTATCTTTGTTTACAAATATTTTGGGACGGTAGTCGGTACTCTAATACCTGTGGTTATTTATTTGGGTAGCGGATTACCGGATTTGAAAAATCTCGAACCATTCCTTATTGTAGTGGCAAGCCTGTTCGCGCTCACTCTCCAGTTCGCGCGAAAAGATAAAGCGCACGACCATCTTATCTCGACGGCACTTACCGTTTTTTCTCTTTTTTATATAAGTTGGTTCTTCTCATTTTTTATTAAACTTAAATTTTTGGAGAACGGTTCGAACTTGGTCGCGTTCCTGATACTCGTAACTAAAAGCGCAGATATGGGGGCGTATTTCATCGGCAGGAGCTTTGGTAAAAGCGAACTTATCCCAAGGATAAGCCCGAAGAAGACCAAAGAAGGAACAATAGGCGGTATCGTGATGAGTTTGTTCGTAGCGATCGTGATAGGTCCTTTTCTTACCGGTTTCTCGTTCATGCATCTCTTTATCCTTGGGCTTGTGCTGGCTACGCTGGGGCAGGTGGGGGATCTGGCAGAAAGCCTCATAAAAAGGGATTGCAGTGTAAAAGATTCGGGCACCTACTTGGGGGGGATCGGCGGTATATTGGATCTTATCGACAGTCTTCTATTTACAGTGCCGATCTTTTATTTTTACGTGAAAGCGTTTTAATTTTTCCGCACCCATTTTTACTTGGAAAATTCGTACAAAAATGAAAAATTCAAAGAAGCAAATTATCCTTTTGGGCTCGACAGGCTCTGTCGGCCGAAATGTGTTGGATGTTGTAAGAAAATATCCGGAGCAATTCCACATTAAAGCGATCGCCAGTTTTAATAATGTTGAACTGCTCGTGGAACAGGCGGAGGAATTTTCGCCCGAGATGGTCACGATCGGTAATGTTGCTCTTTACTCTGAGATAAAGTCTCGCCTTAAAGGTAAAGTAAAAATATATGCCGGTATGAAAGCATTGGAAGAGATGGCTACCGAGCCTTGTGATACCGTTTTTATGGCCATAGGCGGTGTCGTGGCGCTTAAACCCCTTGTTGCCGCGATCGGCGCGGGCAGAAGAATAGCTTTAGCGAGCAAAGAGCCCATAGTCAGTGCGGGCGAAATAATAAGGAACTTAGCCGACAAAAAAAGATCAGTCATCCTGCCGGTAGACAGCGAGCATAGCGCCATAATGGAATGCCTTTTGGGCAAAACAAAGGAAAGCCTAGAGACGATTTACATAACAGGCAGCGGTGGCGCGCTTTGGAAAGTTTGCGATAAAAGTATGGGTTCAGTTACCGTTAACGACGTTCTGAGACATCCCAAGTGGAAAATGGGCCGGAAGATCACGGTTGATTCCGCGACGCTCATGAATAAAGGGCTGGAAGTTATAGAAGCAAGATGGCTTTTTGACGTAAAAAGCGAGAAAATAAAGATTGTCATACACCCTGAGGCGATCATTCATTCCCTTGTTGAATTTGTTGATGGAACGATGAGAGCGGTCCTTTTCTACCCTGACATGCGCTTCCCGATATTAAAGGCTCTTTCTTTTCCCGAAGTCCTTCCAAATGATTTTCAGAAAGTAGATCTATTTTCTATCGGAAACTTTTCATTTTTTGCTCCAGACGTCAAAAAATTTCCTGCAGTTAATCTCGCGTATTACGTGTTGGATAAAGGCGGTACGACACCGGCGGTGCTGAACGCGGCAAATGAAACTTCTGTTAATTTGTTCTTAACCGGAAAAATAAAGTTTTTGGACATCATCGATACTGTGGCGAAAGTCGTTCATAAACATAAAAGTATCAAGAAGCCGTCCCTCGACGATATCATAAACGCTGAGGAATGGGCAAAAGGGGAGGTGCTTAAGCTTTGGTAGCCATAATTATCGTAATTTTTATATTCAGTGTTATCATACTGATGCATGAGGCGGGACATTTGCTTGCGGCTAAGAAAGTCGGCATTGATGTCGAGGTTTTTTCTCTTGGCATGGGCAAGCGTCTTTTTGGGATAAAACGGGGAGGGACGGACTATAGGGTGTCCCTGTTTCCTTTCGGCGGATATATTAAAATGGCCGGTGAAGATCCTCAAGAGGCGAAGGGGCTAGCGAACGAATTTTTTTCCAAACCTGTGGGGCACAGGTTCTGGGTGATCTTCGCGGGCGCGTTCACGAATTATATTTTTGCCTTTATACTTTTTTCTGTGATCTTTATGGTTGGTGTCCCGACCCTTTCCAACGAAGTGGGGCAGGTCCTTAACGGCTATCCGGCGGAAAAAGCCGGTATACTGACAGGGGACAAGATCATCTCGATAAACGGCAAGGAAATAAAGTATTGGGAAGATATTGTAGGGAACATAAAAGCCGACTATAAGAACGAAAAACCTCTTATTTTCGGGATAATACGTAAGGATGAACCGCGAGAGATACCGGTAGTTCCTAAAGTATCCACCGTAAAGAATATTTTTGGACAGACCATATCACAACCTCTTATCGGCGTGGCGCCAGCCAGCAAGATAATCGCGGTCTCGTATAATCCTTTTCAATCGGTGTATTACGCGGGTAAAAAACTTTTGGAGCTTACGTTCCTTACATACAAGGGCATATGGCTCCTTATCACCGGGGGCTTACCCGTCAAGGATTCGGTGTCAGGACCCATTGGTATCGCGTATTTAATGAAACAAGCCGCGGCGCTTGGAATAATTCCGTTACTTGTAATAACCGCGCATGTTAGTATGGCACTGGGTATCTTTAATTTGCTGCCTTTCCCAGTTTTGGACGGAGGACATATTATTTTCCTCGGTATAGAGAAATTGAGACGGAAACCGTTAAGCATAAAGGTGCAGGAGATAATCACTCAGATCGCCGTGGCGATCCTAATAGCTTTCGCGGTTTTTGTGAGCTGGCAGGACGTGCTGAAATTTACGCCTATCGGGAAAAAAGCAGTGAACAGTACAGTACTTAAAGAGAAAGTTGAAGTGCCCGTTGGGAAATAATAGAAAAATGATTATAAAACGCAGAAAAACACGGATGGTTAAAATAGGGGATGTCAAAATAGGTGCAGGCTATCCTATCGCGATACAATCTATGACGAAGGTGAAAACTGCGGATATCTCTTCGACTGTGAAAGAGATAAATGATCTGGAAAAGGCCGGCTGCGAGATCGTGAGGCTCGCGGTAAAAGACGCGCTTGACGCGAAAGCGATCAAACATATTAAAAAAGAAACACGCATCCCCATCGTCGCCGATATCCATTTCGACCATAATTTAGCGGTGAGCTCGATCTATAGCGGCGCGGACAAGATCAGGATCAACCCGGGGAATATGAGAAAAAAAGAAGATATAGTGCGTGTTATAGATTGCGCCGCCGAGAAGAAGATGCCGATAAGGATCGGCGTTAATTCCGGGTCACTACCTTTTAGGGAAGTGCCTGCCGGCAGGGAAGCCGAATATATGGTGAAAGCCCTACTTAAATATCTTAAAATATTTGAGGAGAGAAAGTTCAACAATATCGTTATTTCGCTTAAATCGTCATCGGTACTAGAAACAATTGCTTCTTACAGAAAAGCGTCAAGTGTGTGTGATTATCCTTTTCATTTGGGGATTACAGCTAGCGGTGTCGTGCGATCAGGGATCATAAAATCAGCTATCGGTATGGGGACACTGCTCCTTGACGGGATAGGCGACACGATAAGAGTTTCCTTAACAGCCGATGCGTGCGAAGAAGTTGACGCGGCGAAAAGGATCTTATCGTCCTTGGAATTACGCCATTTTGGGCCCGAGATAATATCCTGCCCTACCTGCGTCCGCTGTCAGGTGGACCTGATCCCGATAGTAGAAAAACTCGAAAAAGAAGTAGCACGACATACGGCATACGATATACGATATACTAACAAGCCGTTACTCATAGCAATAATGGGCTGCGAAGTGAACGGCC
>JAQUNB010000154.1 GCA_028717825.1 Candidatus Omnitrophota bacterium | reverse complement strand
TTTGTCCCTCGTTTTTATATGTGCTATGCCATATGCTAAATACCATCTGCCAAAAATTCGTGCATTGTCCTTCGTCTCTCGTCTTTCGTATCGTATCTCGTCATTTACACAATAACCATGTCGTCTTCACCGGAACCATATGCCATATACGCTCTTTAAGCCGTCTCGTTTCCATTTCTACTATATACGTTCTTCAACCAATTCGTTTCCACTGGCACGATATACGAAATACGATATACAGCCGAATCGCCGCCCGTTCTAAAACAACTCGCCCTGTTTCTCTCCTTTTTTGCCGAGATATTTATACGCTTCATCGGTCAGCTCACGCCCTCTAGAGGTCCTTCTGATAAAACCTATCTTTAAAAGATACGGTTCAACGACATCCTGTATCGTGTCTGTCTCTTCATTCAACGACGAAGCGATGGCCTCTATCCCGACAGGCCCGCCCTTGTACACGGTGTTAATAGTCTCGATAAATCTGCGGTCCGCCCTGTCCAAACCTCTCTCATCTATTCCGTGGCTCGTCAACGCCTTGACAGTAGAAAGACGTGTGATCTTGCCGTCGGATTTAACATCAGCCCAGTCGCGGACCCTCCTGAGCAACCGATTCGCTATACGGGGAGTTCCCCTTGCGCGCCGTGCTATCTCGATCGCACCTTCTTTGTCAAATTGAATGCCCAACAGTTTCGCGGAGCGCTTTACGATCTCCTCTAATTCTTCCGGAGAATAAAATTCGAGATGAGACAGAAGTCCGAACCTATCTCTTAAAGGCGAACTTAAAAGGCCGGACCTTGTGGTCGCGCCTATGAGAGTAAAACGTTTTAAATTGAATTTTATTGTTTTTGCGTAAGGACCTTTATCAACAAGGAAATCTATCTGAAAATTTTCCATAGCCGGATAGATAAACTCTTCAACGACCTTTGATAAGCGGTGTATCTCGTCGATAAAAAGGATATCTCCTTCGCCAAGGTTCGTCATTATCCCTATCAAGTCTCCCGCTCTCTCGATCGCAGGGCCGCTTGTCGCGGTAAGTTTGGTCCCCATCTCATTCGCGATTATGTGAGCGAGAGACGTTTTTCCTAGACCCGGAGGGCCCGAAAACAAGATGTGTTCCATCGGCTCATTTCGCATTTTAGCCGCCTGTAAAGCTATACTGAGGGATTCTTTTAATTCATTTTGTCCTATAAAATCCCCGAGATATTTCGGCCGGAGCGAAATATTCGCGATAAGATCGTCCTCGGTCTCGTCATGCCGGATTACCTCATCGCTTTTGTCTATAAATTTTTCACGTTTATTTTCCATAACACTGCACCAGCATCCCTTGTGTAGGGAACAGGCATGCCTGCTCACTACATTATCTGCGGAATGGTCACGACCATTCCCTACATTTATTACAAGTGCCCTACAACTACATCTGTGGCTAACCGCATTTGTAGGGCACAGTCGCGACTGTGCCCTACGGCACCTAAACCATCACAACATGCTGTCTGTTTTTCTTTCTCTGTACACTTCGTTAAGCAACTCTTCGCTTGTTTTGATCTCCGAAGAGCGTTGAAGGGCCTTGCGTATCATTTCCTCAGCTTCATTCTTTTTATACTGCAGCTGAAGGAGTATCTCTAATGCCTCATTCTTGATATCTTCGTGGACTTTCACTTCTGAAACAAGATCGTCACGGATGAGCCCGTATTTCCCCACCTTGCCCTGTAGTTTCGCCACTATAAGCCTGGCCTTTTGTTCACCGATCCCGGGTAGTTTTTTCAAGAAAGAAGCGTCGCCGGAATCTATCGCGCCCGCTATTATAGAAAACGGCTCGACCAGCGCTTTACACGCGGCTTTCGGCCCCACGCCGGAAACAGAGATGAACTTTTCAAAGAATTCACGTTCTATATTATTTTGAAAACCGATAAGCACGGGGATAGCACGCGACTGGTCCATCTGGTAATAATGATATGTCACCAGCTCCACACTGCCGTCGAGTTTATTCTCCTGCTCCAAAGACTTCATGATCGCTAAAGGGATCATAACTTCATAAGAGATACCGCCGTCCTTTAGGATCAGCGTGCCGGCTCTTCTATCAACTATCGTCCCTGATATTCTTGAGATCATTTTATTCTGTTATCCTTTTATTTTCCATCAATGTCATTCCCGCGCTATTCCTTTTATCCATTTAGGCAGGTTTAGAACCTGCTCCTACATCCATAATACTTCGTCTCCACCATCACCATATACCATAGACGTTCTTTAATTCGTTCCGTCTCATCTCAACTATATACGTTCTTACAACGGTGGGGTCAGGTCTGTCGATGTCGACAACTTCGTGAGACCTGACCCTACCGTTGCCGAGTCGTTCCCGGTACTACATACCACATACTACATACTATCCTTTGACTCTCTCAATATACACGTAGCTTATCGCCATTGCAAGCGCATCGCTGATATCGAAAGGCTCAGGGAGGGTCTTCAATTCTAATAGCGACTGCACCATCTTTTGTATCTGGTGCTTACCGGCCCTGCCTTTTCCCGTCACGGCTTTTTTAATACGGGTCGAAGGATAGTTCACCAGTTTGATATTATTTTCTCCGCAGGCCAAGCACACAACACCTCTCGCATGCCCCATCAATATGGAAGTCGCGGGATGTTTATAGTGCGAATATAATTTCTCAAGGACAAGAACGGAAGGGTTAAATTCTTTTATGATCTCCGAGAGGTTACGGTAAATATCGCTTACTCTTTTGGAAATACCGTCGGTGGCACCGGTACGGATCACCCCGGCTTCCAATAATTTCATTTTCCCGGGAGCTTTTACCTCGATCACACCATAGCCGGTCCTTTGAAGCCCCGGGTCAACACCGAGTATTCTCATAATTTTGTTAGGGGATGTTTTCCGATTTCTCCCGCGCCTACGAACCTTTTTCTATTTTTTGCAGCACATCATCCGGAATATCAAAATTCGAGTAGACATTTTGGATATCATCGTTATCTTCAAGCTCTTCAACCAAAGCCAGCACCTTCTTAGCTGCCTCTACATCCTCAACTTTAATAGGATTTTTGGGGATCATACTAAGTTCACCGGACTCCAGTTTCACGCCTTTCGCGACCAAACCGGAACGGACCTTATCAAAATCCTGCATCGCACATGTGATCTCGTAGAAATCCTCATCTGAGGTGAGATCCTCGGCTCCAGAGTCCAAGGCGATGGTCAAAAGCTGTTCTTCGTTCGCGTCCTGTCTTTTCACCATAAAAACACCTTTTTTCTCAAATTGAAAAGCCACGGATCCCGGGCCGGCGAGATTTCCTCCGCGTTTGGCGAAAATATTCCTTACTTCGCTGGTGGTCCTGTTCTTATTGTCACTGAGACCGTCCATCATTACGGCCACTCCGCCCGGCGCGTATCCCTCAAAAGAGACCGATTCGTAAGATACACCCGCAAGGTCACCTGTTCCCTTTTTTATCCCACGATCGATATTATCGGCAGGCATATTGGCTTCTTTTGCTTTTTGTACGGCAAGCCTAAGCCTCGGGTTAGAATCGATGCTTCCTCCGCCTTCGCGCGCCGCTACCGTGATCTCGCGTATAAGCTTGGTGAAAAGTTTTCCGCGTTTCGCGTCTAACGCGCCTTTTTTATGTTTAATACTCGCCCATTTTGAATGACCAGACATACTTACCCTCGCTTCCTTTCTTTGTAAATGACAAATTGTCAAAACACAAATGACAAAACAATAACAAATTTAAAATAACAAAATCTATTTTTTATTTGAAATAGCCGCAAATATCCGAGTTAACTGCAAAGCTTCATCAATAAGCAATAAAGCTTTTTCCTTCAACTCAACATTAGAGTGTAATACAAGCTCTATCCAATACTTACACTCTTTAGCTTCTCTTCTGCAAATACCAATCCGATGATAAAAATCTTTTTCCGTAATGGTATCATTTGCTTCTCGATAATTAGCTCCAACAGAAGTAGCCGACCTGACCAATTGGCTAACCAACTCATTATTTATAATTGATTTATGCATTAACATGCACAAATCAATACAATTCTTGGCAAAAATCAAAGTTCTTTCTTCCAAATCAAATTGTATCCTTCGACTTTTGACATTGTTGATTTCGATTTTCGTCGTTGTCATTTGAATTTTGTCAT
>JAQUNB010000153.1 GCA_028717825.1 Candidatus Omnitrophota bacterium | reverse complement strand
CTCGTATATTTCGAAATTTTCAACTTTATTTTTTAACAAAAGGCATCCCGAATGCCTCAAGAAGCCCCTTGGCTTCTTCCTTGTTCCGGGCTGATATCACAAAACAAATATCAATACCGTGCGTCATGGGTATCTTATCAAACTCGAGTTCAGGAAATATCACCTGTTCTTTAATGCCAAGCGTGTAGTTCCCTTTTTCATCAAAAGAAGTTGCGGGAACGCCCCTAAAATCCCTGATCCTCGGTATGACAAAATTGATCAACCTGTCCAGAAATTCGTACATCCGCGTCTTTCTTAAGGTCACCTTAAACCCCACAGGAACGCCTTTGCGTATTTTAAAATTAGAGATCGATTTCTTCGCCCTTGTTAATAGCGGTTTCTGACCGGTTATTGTCGCCATCTCCTGACTGACGGAATCTACCAGATCCTTCTGATGCGCCATTTCCCCCAAACCAACGTTCACAACGATCTTCATAAGGCGCGGAGCTTCCATCTTGTTGCTATGGCCGAACTTTTTCATGAGTTCCGGCGTAATTTCTTTATCGTATTTTAATTTTAATCTCGCCATTTCTTTCTCCTTAGAAACTTGCATATACTTATAACACCTCATTACATTTTTTACAGTAGCGGACCTTGCTGCCATCTTTTAGGATGTCAAATCCAACTCTGGTAGGACGATTACACCCCTTGCAAACAACAGCTAAGTTTGATATATCCATAGGAGCTTCCCTCTGCATAATGCCACCCTGACCGTCCTGTCTGGTTTTTTTAGTATGCTTTTTCGAAAAGTTTATACCTTGGACAACCACTCTTTTATCCGTAGGATTAACTTTTAAAACCTTACCGGTCTTCCCTTTATCTTTACCCGCTAAAACCTTTACTATATCGTTCTTTTTCAAATGTAACATCCTAGCTCCTATTCCTTGACCGTCACGATCTCCTCGCCTTACAACACTTCCGGCGCAAGAGATATTATTTTCATAAAATTTTTCTTACGTAGCTCCCTTGCCACAGGTCCGAACACACGCGTCCCGCGCGGATTTCCGTCTTTATCAATGACTACGACCGCATTATGGTCGAACTTCAAGACAGTCCCGTCTTTTCTGAAGATCGGATGAGCGGTACGAACCACAACCGCACGAACTACCTCGCCTTTTTTTACTTCCGCTGTCGGAGTAGATTCCTTTATATTGCATGTTATAATGTCACCTATTTCCGCCGTGTACGTCCCCGAACGACCTATAACACCTATCATCGAAGCTATTTTCGCGCCTGTATTATCGGCGACATCAAGTATACTACGCATTAATATCATGGCTAATTCCCTCTTTTCGCGCTTTAGCTAAAATTTTTATTAGTCTCCACTTTTTTTCTTTAGAGATCGGGCGCGTGGAAACAAGTTTTACTAGGTCCCCTTCTGAAGCCTCATTTTTCTCGTCATGGGCTTTTACTTTTACGAAACTTTTTACAAACTTTTTATACATAGGATGCCGTTTATGTTTTTCTATCTGCACGGTCACTGTTTTATCCATCTTGTCGCTTATTACGGTACCGACAAGTGTTTTCTTAATGGGCTTACTTTGTTGATTCACTTTTTTTCTCCTTTAATATGGTATAGAACCTCGCGATATCCTTTTTTATGAGCTGGAATCTATGAGGCCTTTCTATCCGGCCGGTCGAAACTTCAGCTTTTATCTTAAAAAGCTCTTCTTTTAGGCCATTAAGCTTGTTTTCGATTTCGGCTTCTGTCATATTCCTTATATCTTGCGGCTTCAAATCCTACCTCCCCTTGCTATGAACTTGGTCCTTATCGGCAATTTATGGCTGCACAGGCGGAACGCTTCTCTTGCCATGTCGATGGGAACACCTTCTATCTCAAAAATAATCCTGCCTTTTTTTACTACACTGACCCATCCGATCGGAGAACCTTTTCCTTTACCCATACGTGTTTCAGCTGGCTGTTTTGTGACAGGTTTGTCGGGAAAAATACGTATCCATAATTTTCCGCCTCTACCGGTTTCTCTCATAAGGGCTACCCTCGCCGCTTCAATCTGTTTATCGGACAGCCATGCTGTCTCGAGAGCCTTAAGACCGTATTCACCAAAATTCAAAGTGCTCGCGCCGGCACTTGCACCTTTTCTGCGACCTCTTTGTTGTTTTCTATATTTTACTCTTTTAGGCATTAAAGCCATATATATCCTACTCCTCTTTTTCTTTCTTCACTTCTTTAACAGCGCTTAGAATATCTCTGCTGAACTTTTCTCCTTTGTAAATCCATACTTTTACACCTATGATCCCATATGTAGTCCTTGCTTCGCCAAAACCATAGTCAATATCAGCCCGTATTGTCTGAAGCGGGATCTTCCCCCATTTATAGCTTTCGGCTCTTGCTATTTCGGCACCCGCTAAACGTCCAGCACATCTTATTTTGATACCTTCTCCGCCTGCTTCCTTGCATGCCTGTATCGCTTTCTTCATCGCCCGGCGAAAAGGTATTCTTCTTTCAAGCTGAAATGCTATATTATCCGCAACTATCTTTGCGTCAAGCGCAGGGGTCGAGATCTCCTTGATGTCTATAAAAAGTTTATTCTGATCGCCGATAATGTTCTGCAGCTGTTCCTTGAGTCTTTCTATCTGAGCTCCCTTACGTCCTATGATCATCCCCGGCCTTCCGGAATATATGATAACCCGAACACGGTTGCTTGCTCGTTCTATGTCAATGTGTGACACCAAAGCAACGCTCAATTCTTTCCCTACCAATTTCCGTATTTTTAGATCCTGCAATAATTTATCAGGAAAATCGAACTTGGTGGAATACCATCTACTGCTCCAATCTTTTATTGCACCGAGTCTGAAACTTGTTGGATGTACCTTTTGACCCATATTATTTGCTCCCCGTCTTTTTAGCTTTGGTTTTCTTGCTTTTAACAACCTCGTCAAGCTCAACATGTATAAAGGAAGTCCTGTGTTTTACTACAGCAGCCCTGCCCATAGTTGCCGCTCTGTATCTGTGCAGCATCGGCCCGCCATCGGAGGTGATCTTTGATATACAGAGATCCGTGGGGAGAAACTTATCTTGCCTATTGTGATTCGCGTTCGAAAACGCAGAATTCAATACCTTTTTTATCGGTACGGCCGATCTCTTATTGGCGTTATCAAGAATATATAACGCCTTTTCCACGGTTTTACCCTTCACAAGATCCGCTACTAACCTGATCTTTGTCGGCGACATCCTTATATAATTTCCTTCAGCTTTTGATATCATTATACTTCCCCGTTTAGTTTAGATTACGTCTTTTCAAGAGAGATCTTAGTCGCAGCGCCATGACTTTTAAATATACGCGTGATGGCAAATTCACCCAGTTTGTGTCCGACCATATTCTCTGTAATAAAAAGCGGCTTAAATATCTTCCCGTTGTGCACAGAAATCGTCAGTCCCACAAATTCCGGTAATATTACCGACCTACGTGACCATGTCTTGATCGGTTTTTTGCTGCCCGTTTCGATCATCTTTTGTATTTTTTCTCTCAATTTTTCATCTACAAAAGGTCCTTTTTTAATTGACCTCGACATATTTTACTTCCTCCGTTTGATAATTTTTCGGTTTGAAGCTTTTTTCTTCTTTCTTGTCTTCAGACCTTTAGTGATTTTTCCCCACGGTGTACATGGGTGTCGACCGCCGGAAGATTTACCTTCTCCTCCGCCCATCGGATGGTCTACCGGGTTCTTCACAACCGCTCTGGATTGTGGTCTTATCCCCATATGGCGTGCCCTGCCGGCGTTTCCTATAGATACATTTTCATGCTCAAGGTTCCCGACTTTACCAATTGTCGCATAACAGTCATCCCTGACCAATCTTACTTCTCCGCTAGGCAGGCGCAAATGCACATTGCTGCCGTCTTTTGCCTCAACTATAGCTCCATTACCAGCTGAACGTGCTATTTTCGCGCCGCGCCCTGCATTCATTTCTACACACGAAACCTCTGCCCCTAATGGAACATCCCTAAGTGGCATGGAATTCCCTATCTCAACTTTTGCATTAGGACCCGATTGAAGCTTGGTTCCGACCTTTAGATTTTCGGGGGCTATAACATATGTCTTTGACCCGTCGTCGTATTTAATAAGGGCTATAAGCGCAGAAC
>JAQUNB010000152.1 GCA_028717825.1 Candidatus Omnitrophota bacterium | reverse complement strand
CGGTTTATATTATGCCAATTGGGTATCCGAAGAAGTGATAGTGCGGTGGTAACGATGAGTAAGTATGTCGTATATCGTGCCGATGAAGACGACATAGTTTACGAGCGACGAGATACGAAATACGAGCCACTAGACACTAGTCACAGAAAGAGCGCGCCCGGCAGGAACACCAGTCCCGAGCCAAGCGAGGGACGCAGGATCCCTGCGGGGCGCAATGCCGGAAAGTTTTTTGTGTTAAAAATGAGGTTAGTTTCTTGTCGGGATTTTTAAAAAGAAAAAACTTGGAGGCATAGATAAATCATTCTTGTTTTTTTTGCCGGGTGATTTATCGAGCCACTTGAGCGAAGCGAAAGTGGCGCGCCCGGCAGGACTCGAACCTGCGACCAACTGGTTCGAAGCCAGTTGCTCTATCCAACTGAGCTACGGGCGCACAGAATACCGATATAAGAGCAGAATTTATATAAAAGTTATCAGGTAAGAGCTGAAAAGTAAAGACAAATTTCGATCGTCGGGTTACAATATTATAACAATTACAAGGGAGTTTACATGAAAATAGCCATGGCCCAACTTAACCCGACCGTGGGCGACATAGAAGGTAACTTGAATAAAATATGCGATACTTTGTCGAAATTTTACGATAAAGCGGATCTCGTAGTTTTCCCTGAACTATTTATTGTAGGGTATCCGCCGAGAGACATTTTAGAGCGGCCGGAACTTATCGAAAAAGCCGATAAAGCGATTGACCGCATCGTTAAGTTTTCAAAAAAATACCACGATACAGGAATAATCATAGGTGCTCCGAGCCTTATTAAAAAGGCAAAAGAGAAGAAATTATACAATTCCGCTATTCTGATCTCGGGCGGGAAGGTATTAGGCGTGCAGCACAAAACACTTTTGCCGGTTTATGATGTTTTTGATGAAACGCGTTATTTTCATCCCGCGGAGGGCGTTAAGGTTATCCCGTTCAAGGGGGAAAAACTCGGGATATCGGTGTGCGAGGACATGTGGAACGATCCGGAACTCTTCGGCAAAAAAGTGTACAACTATGACCCTATCGGGGAACTCGCGAGAAAGAAAGCGTCGATAATGATCAATATTTCCGCTTCTCCGTTTTTTACGGGCAAAGAAGAACTAAGGTTTAAACTAGTAAAAAATCATGCCAAAAAGTATAAAACGCCTTTTTTATTTGTGAATCAGGTAGGTGGGAACGATGAACTTGTTTTTGACGGTAGGAGCGTTTTCGTCGGCAAGAACGGCGAAGCGGCGAAAGTTTTTCCGGCGTTTAGTGAACACATCGATGTTATAGATACAACCGCATCCGGAGTTCGTGGACTTTATAAACCGGAAGACAGGATAGCCACTGTTTATAACGCTCTTGTTCTGGGCATAAGGGACTATGTTTACAAATGCGGTTTTAGCAAAGCCGTTATAGGCTTGTCGGGTGGAATAGACTCCAGTATTGTATGCGTTTTAGCAAAAGAAGCCGTTGGGAGTAAAAATGTGTTGGGTGTCGCAATGCCCTCGGTTTATTCCGCAGAGGAAAGTACCGAATATGCGCAAAGGCTGGCCAAAAATTTGGACATACGCTTTCATGTCGTGCCGATAAACGATGTGTATGACGCGTATCTAAAAGTTTTAGAAAATGTACTGGGTCCCAAAAAACATAATGATGTCGAAATCTATCTGCAGAATATTCAGGCAAGGATAAGAGGTAACATCCTTATGGCGTTTTCCAATAAGGAAGGTTATCTTGTCCTTACGACTGGCAACAAAAGCGAGATCTCAGTCGGATACTGCACTTTATATGGTGATATGGCCGGGGGGCTGGCTGTTATTTCGGATGTCCCCAAAAAAATGATCTATCAGCTTGCTGAATATATAAACAGAAAAAAAGAAATAATCCCGGGTGAGGTGATAAAAAGAGCCCCAACCGCCGAACTTAAACCTGATCAGCTTGATCAGGATACTCTGCCTCCTTATGAGATACTGGATGAAATACTTCATGACTATATTGAGAACGGACTTTCGGCCCAAGCGTTGATTAACAAAGGGTTTGAACCCGCAACCGTCAAGTGGGTTACGGGTGCCGTGAGGAATAATGAATACAAAAGACGCCAGGCGCCTCCCTGTCTTAAAGTGACCACAAAAGCTTTCGGCATGGGCAGGAGAATGCCGATCGCCGCGAAGTATGATGTGTAAATTGTTGTGACTAGTGGTTCGTAACCCGTATTGCGTATCTCATATTTCGTCGCTCGTAAACCATGTCGTTTTCGGTACTACATATCACATACAAAACATATAATTTACGCCGGCAACTCGCATTTTACTTGCTTTTTAGGTTTTTTCATGATATAAAACTTTTTCAAAATTACTTTCAAAAATACATTTCTATTTTAAGGAGAGGGTCATGGCAAATGAAACAGTATTTAAAAGGTATAAAGGCAATCCGATAATCACGCCCAAAGCGGTTCCGCGGGCGAATAGTATACACAATAGCGCTATTGTCTCCTTTAATGACGGTTACGCCGGTATTTTTAGGGTTGATGAGGTCGATTTTAATTTTACGATGCATGTAGGAAGAAGTAAAGACGGCATTAAGTGGGAAATCGACCCCAAACCTATCAAAATGAAATGTGATGATCCTGAAATACCTCTAGCGGAGGAGAGAACATACGATCCGCGGCTTACGAAAATTGAGGACACATATTATTTTACATGGTGTATCGATTCGGCTCAGGGCCCGTGCATCGGTCTTGCGACGACAAAAGACTTCAAAGTGTTCCATCAGATGGAAAACATAATGCCGCCGGCTAACCGCAACTGTGTCATATTCCCGAGAAAAATTAAAGGAAAGTACGCTATACTTCACAGGCCAAGCGATATGGGGCATACCCCGTTCGGACATATATTTTATTCCTCCAGTCCGGACCTTGTACATTGGGGTTGCCATAGGTTCGTCATGGGAACTCTTAGAAGCGGCTGGCAGTCGACCAAAATAGGGCCGGGGCCAGCACCGATCGAGATAAAAGAGGGATGGCTCCTTATTTATCACGGCGTATGGACAAGCTGTAACGGTTATCTATACTATGCCGGAGGAGCGATACTTGATAAAGAAAAACCGTGGAAAGTGTTGTATAGGACAAAAGATTATCTTCTAGCGCCTACTGAAATATATGAACGCGTCGGGGACGTACCGAATGTGGTTTTTCCGAGTTCCGCCATAGTCGAAGGCGATAAAATAAGGCTGTATTATGGCTGTGCCGACACTTGCATTTCTATGGCCGAAGCTAGCCTAAAAGATGTGATAAAGTTCGTTAAAACGCATAGTTTTTAGAACTTTCCGGCATAAACATTTGTAGGAAAGAGGGGCAGTAAATTAAAAAACTGCCCCTCTTTTTTACCTGATTTCAACCGCGCTTTACGGCCGAAATTTGGTAAAATCATCACTTGACACAGGTATATATAAATTATATATTAATTACTCCAAAAGACTCCTTGAAATTTTTTAAAATGCTGTGTTATAATACGCACCGATAATATTGATGCCCGCATAGCTCAGCTGGTAGAGCAACTGATTCTTAATCAGTGGGTCCAAGGTTCGAACCCTTGTGCGGGTACCAGCCTTCGCCTACCGATAAAAAAGGCATATCTGGCTACGGCTGCAGTGCCCGCCGAAGCCAGATAAGTACTTGCAATAATTAGGAGAAGGAGGGGCAAGCCAGCGCGTTAGTTTTGATTAAAAGAGAAAGCGAAGGCTGTCCGCCGTTTTATCCGCCGTAGCTAGATAAGATACAGTTAGACAAGCGAAGGCGGAAGTCAGATAGAATGTAAATAAACAGACGAAGGCGGACAAGAATAATTTGAATGTTGGTGTATCAAGGCGGGTGTAGCTCAGTTGGTAGAGCATCACGTTGCCAACGTGATTGTCGTCGGTTCGAGCCCGATCACCCGCTCCATCCTTACGTTTGTTCCCGTAATGGTAATCCGTTCCGGGCTGGTTTATATCTCAAAGTGTACAAATTTTTTGTCTGCTTGCATATAAAACGAGAAAAGGGGAAAGATGAATACCATAGCTGATCTGCTAAACAAAGACGCGATCTCAGTGGATATCCGATCAAAGACGAAAGATGACTTGCTTGAAGAATTGA
>JAQUNB010000151.1 GCA_028717825.1 Candidatus Omnitrophota bacterium | reverse complement strand
ACGACGCTCTTACGATCTATCTTCTCCGGAGGCATTAAAGAAACTTTTTTTAGAGAAGGAGCAGTATATATTCCTTTTTTTTTGTAAACTTCGGAATCGGTCTCGATATCATAAAATTCTAACGCAGGAGAAGCGTCTAAAACAGCAAGGGGCCCTTTATCGGCCCCCTTGATCCATGTACTGGTTTTATCGTATGGGACTGGCAGGACAACTATTTTTGACTTTTCCCAATTCGAGAAAAGATCCGGAAAGTCTCCAAAGCGGCGACACTCATACATTTTTAGACTAATTCTGTGTTAAACAAGCTACTTCAACGACATCTCTGTGCCGTACGAAGTCCTTGCCGCGATTCACTATATGCATATCATAGTCCTTGGATTCGAAGATGTTTATAAGGTACTTTGCGGCAAAGTCAACATCGAAATTTTTACACGAAAAAACGTCGATAAAACAGTAATCTTTTTCCTGAAAAGTGTGTATCGAGATATGGCTCTCAGCGATCACTACCACGCCCGTGATACCTTTATCTTCCGGAATAAGCCCCGAATAAGGGAACACGTACGGCTGAGTGATCCTTGTCATTCCGATCTTCTCAGGCAGATCATGCAATATCTTAAATATCAGTTTGTAATCACTAAGCCTTTTTTTATTGCATTCTCTGAGGTCCAGCATTAGGTGCGGACCAAAAACCTCTTTATTTGCTTCTTTCATCTTTAGCCTCCATTTTTGTGGATTCTAAAACCAGATAGTTCAAAAAAAACAGAGCTAAAAAAACTATCCGATCCACTAAAAAAATTTTTTCGACTACTAAAATAAATTTTTTATTTTGTTCAAGTATATTTTCATTGAAACAATTTGTCAATAAAAAAATTTAAAAATCATCTTTCAGAAAAACTTATCAAATCTCGTTCTGTAAAAAAAAGAAAACCGCTCATTTCGAGCGGCTTTCAGCGTATCCCTGATCCTTGAAAAAATCCTGATTTTTTAAGAAATTTATGTCTTACTTGTCGGTGATTCGTCCTGCGGGGTAGCCCTTTCAGGGGCGGAGATCTCCATCTCCGACGAAGGTGTATACGGTTCAACCACTTTTTTGTATAATGCCGGGATTCTCAATGTTGTTAATATTTCCGTTTTATCCATTACATCATCCTTACTTCCGCTCTTAAGATATCCGGCGTCGGATAAAAATAATATTTTTTCATCTACAGAAAGATATGAAGCACCGTACAAGGCCCCGTAAATCGCGTCGGCAAGTATGCCTTTAGTAACTGGCCCGTCAGGGTTTACATTTGAAAAAATATTTATGCCTTTTTCTGCAAGAATACTCGAGAGAACTTTATATATTTCTTCGCTGGATAAAGCTTCATTAGAAGTGTCCGGAGCTTCAAGACCGATAACCTTGGTTAAAAGTCCGGCAAATTCGGCGTTTGTCATCGTTATTATGCCCTCTTCCCCGATCGGATATGCCGCGATCGGCGATAAAATAAAAGCACAAATTATGATAATGCTAAATATTTTCCTCATATTAGAAAACACCCCTTTGTCGAAAACTATCTTTCTCGTCTTTTACGCTACTATCAGGATAACACATACGGTACACCGTGTCAAGCAGAAAGCACGATATTGTTACTGGCTTTTTACATGTGGCAACAGACATTCGAGCAAAGCACAAGTCCCGTCACAAACCTGACGCGAATGCACGCGAGAATCTTGCTGACAGATCCCCGTAACAGGCATCAAAGTCTCTTACGTTATAAAAAGTACCGCTCTTATTCTTCAAAATGCATTTCCACATATTGAGAGAGGACCTCTTTAATGTTCGGAGGTGGCAAAATTATAAAATAATGGTCGCAAACAGCATGAGCTATCTCATGCACAAGAACATTTCTAGAGATATCTTTTTGAGTGGTATAAATCGTTTCTTTATTATGGATATAACATGACACCACGCTATTATTACTTTTCTCCGCGCCCTTCTCGCTGACAGCCCGTCTTAGCTGCCTCTGATTGCTAAATATCACTAGATTCAGATGCATTTTCTCAGGGTTCATGTTCAATATTTTTTTGACCTTTAACATTATATAATTCACTTTTGCAGCCAGCTTCTCTTCTACGGACAAGTTATCCCGTGAACAGAAATACTCGCCGAAGATGTAATCCGAATATTTTACCTTTTTTTCTACCTTTGATATTTTCACCCCGGGATGGCAATAGATCGTAAAATATTCAGATCTTATCGTCTTCCAATGCTCGCCGGGAGGCATACACTCAGACACCTCGTCTGCGTAAGCGTAAGCCCCTGTCAAGCCGACAATCGCAGCAAAGATCAGTATACGTATAGTTTTATCCATCATACCTCTTTTACAGCCATCCCCTATACTTTAAAATATTTAAGCATTTCTTTTATCTTATCACGCTCAGCGGATATTTTTTGAAAAACTTCCCTTTTGTCATCCGGCAGGTTCTTCTCGCCGAGGGCAGCTTCCATCATTTTATTCACAAGTTCGTCAAACTTGCCGTACTCGTCCTTTATCTTCCTAAAATTCACATTAAGACTATGCGTCATGTCATTTATTTTCTCGGCCATATTTTGCACTTCATCCGTCGTCCTGAGGACAATTTTTACGTTCAAGTTCCCTGCGCCTATCGCTTCAACGCTTTTCTCTATTCTGTAAAGCGGACCGGCGATACGATGCGAGATGAACAAAACCGTAAATATGGTCCCTAGACCGATAATGACTACCGCGATAATGCTGGCTACGACAAGGATCGGCAGGACATAATCAGCGGTACTAATTATAGAAAGCCTAGAGTTAATGAACGCGGTCGTAACCGTTCCTCTTAAAAAAATATACGAAAAAAGGATAGCGCCGGATATAACGGCCCCGGAGATCACGAGGCTACAGAATTTCAGGATAAATTTCGCCTGGAACCCTTTCTTTATAAAATAATTTCTTCTTCTTTCATCTCCCATGTTACAGCCTCCTGTTTTTTAAAAACTTATCCAATCTCTACCCTATCTAAAAGAACCCTCATCCTATTATCTCTACATCTTTTCTAAATTTTTCGGATTTATTTTGATATCCGATTTTTTGCAAAGGCCGTCGACCCATTCGGTCAGAACTTTTTCTCTTTTAGCCACGTCTTTTTCGGTAAGGCTTATCCTTTTTGTCTCTGTATCCAGAAGCTCTTTGATAAGTGTCTGCTGCCAATACCTCTCTATCGCTCTCATAAAGGACGGTTTTCTGTCCAACCCTTGTTTCTGGGCTTCTTGTATCAGCACCTGTTTCTTTATTATAAGGTCCAGAATTTTATTCTTGTCAACTTTCCCATAGACATCTCTCGGGGCATACTGCATCTCGCTCGCAAAATCTTGGCTTGTGACAATATACCCGTTCACCTTGACGATAACGTCTTCCTGTTTAACCTTTTCCCCGCATCCGGAGACCAAGGCGCCGGAAACAAAAATAAAAACTAAGATAAGAAAAAACTTTTTATTCAGCATACTAATCCCTCCTATTATTAGGAATAAGATCTCCGCCATCAATTTAATGGGCACCTCTACCCATTAAGACAACCGGGATCGTTTTCAATAAGATCTTAAAATCAAGCCCTAGCGACCAATTATCGATATAATATAGGTCCAGTTCCATCCATTTTTCGAACCCTACTTCACTTCTTCCGCTTATTTGCCATAAACAGGTTATACCCGATCTCATACTCTGTCTTCGTCTCTGCCAAAATTCAAATTTGTTCACCTCTTCTACCGGCAGCGGTCTGGGCCCGACAAGGCTTATATCCCCCTTCAAAACATTAAAAAGCTGCGGCAGTTCATCAATACTGGTTTTCCTCAAAAATCTGCCTAAAGGCGTTATTCTCGGGTCATCTTTTATTTTAAATACCGGCCCGGTCATCTCATTACGAAATTCAAGCGCCTCTTTATCTTTTTCGGCACCTTCATACATGGACCTGAACTTATACAAGGTAAATATCCGACCATTCAACGTCACGCGTCTTTGTTTAAAAAATATAGGACCCGATGAAGTAATTTTTATAAGAACACCTGTTAACGCGATCAAGGGAGATAAAATCACCAGAGCAGGAAGAGAAACTGAAATGTCGACCACACGTTTAATAAAAAGCTGCCACTCCTCGGCA
>JAQUNB010000150.1 GCA_028717825.1 Candidatus Omnitrophota bacterium | reverse complement strand
TTTTGGAACTAGCGGTATAAGAGAATATGTGAGATATCTTGAAGATATAAAATGTTACGCGGTCGCGGAAGCGATAATAAGTTATTTGAATAATATGGGCGAACCGGCGACCATAGCGCTCGCGGGAGACTTTCGTCCGTCTACACCACGCATTATGCTTACACAAATGATGGGCGCATTGAATCTTGGTAGTGAAGTTGTATACGGAGGCAATGTCCCTACTCCGGCGATAGTGTATTACGGTATGTATAGGGGACAAGGAGCTATCCCGAGTGCGATGGTTACAGCGAGTCATTGCGCCGTTCTTCCTCTTGAAGAAGAGCAGAACGGTATAAAACCCAACAGGACGACCGGTGAAGTATTGAAGGAAGACGAACGCCGAATCCTTAAGCATGTACGTGAATTCATGGAGATCGAATTCATGATGCGCCAAGAGCAGAGTATGTTCGAAAAGAAAGGTGGGCTTAAAGATCAAGGGAAATTATCGGCCAGCCAAAGCGCGCTGTTAAAGAAAGCTATTGAGATCATGAAAGTAGTCAATAAAGAAGCTGAAGAAATGTATATAAAGCGTTACACTGATGCGTTCGGTAAGATTTTTGATGAGAATGACACAATGGCTTTTATTGAACACATGGCCGTGGGAAGAGATATAGTTAAGGAAATATTTGGAAAAACAGGGTTAGGGGCAGACATAGAGGCGTATCATAGAAACGAGGATTGGGAAGAAGGCCTCATTGTGGACACGGAAGACATTAAACCAAAACTTGAAGGGATAGTAAAAGAAATAGCGAGGGAACACTGGAGCGACAGCAAAAAATTAAAAGGCATTTTTACGACTGACGGCGATTCCGACAGGCCCGCGCTTTTTGAAGAAAACGGTACATTCGTTTATGGCGACAAATTCGATTATTTCGCGTGTGAATATATACGAAAGCTTAAGTCAAATAAAAACAAAAAAATGTTCGTAGCGGTTACAGCGACCGTAAGCGATGCCGTTATACGAAGGATGAAAAGCATTGGTATAGAAGTAGCTAAAGTGAAGATAGGTTCGCCATATGTAGTTAAAGCCATGGAGGACAGGCTCGAACGGGCAAAACAAATGCACGAAGAAGTTGTGGTCTGCGGCTTCGAAAGAAACGGCGGATTTTTACTTGGAAGCGATATAATTCTTGATAACGACAAAATTGTAAAGGCATTGCCAACGCGTGATGCCGTTCTGCCGCTTATTTGCGCGTTCCACACGGCAAAAGAAGAAGGAAAAACTATCAGTGAACTTGTTAACGACAGATTTAGCGGTGAGTATGCCAGCTTTGGCTGGTCGGGACTTATTGAAAGCTCAACTATAGATCCTAAGAACGAAGAATACACAAATTTGTGCAAAAAATATACTGCGGTCATGGGGCAGGCTATAATGAGAAGCTTTTCTCCTCGTGATCTTAATATCGTTGAAGTAGTGTTTGAGGATAATGGAAGTGTAACTTATTTGAGGAATGACGGAGAATCACACAATGCGGGTGCAGAGTCTGATTTTGCGCAAGATATGAAAAAAATAAAAACTACGCTCGAAGAGTATTTTGGTGAAGATAAAGGTCTTGAAGGCGGGATCGTCAAGATAGATTACCTTGACGGCGTAAGGATGTTTTTTGGGAATAAGGAAGTGATCCACATGAGGCCATCCGGGAATAGTCCGCAGTGGAGGATATATACCGAAGCCACAACTCTCGATCGCGCAAAAGAGATGGTGGAATTCAGACTGCCCGTATATCCGCAAATTATTAAAGCATATCTGGAAGTAAAAAAACAGTATGAAGGTATGCGTATCAAGCCAAAAAACAATGATGAGATGAAAAAAATATTTGATGGTGTATTTGATATTACGGCGGACGAGTGGAAAACGTGGGAGATGCGTTTTGGCGGCAAGAGTGAACATCGCTTGGAAGAGGGCATCATTTTTGGTCAGAACAACGCGTCAGTCAGTTTTTACCAGACGAAAATTTATGATTTGGAAAAAGGTAAGCTTGAATGGTTGCCCGCAAAAAGTTTCCAAGGTAATGAACTTTCGGTTACACGTACAATTACATGGGATAGGAACAAGGGCACTCTGACATGTGCCGAAAAATGGTCGGACGGTCGCGAAGTATCTGTTATCCTTGAAGGGCCAGATGCATGGCTCGAGGTCGGCAGGGGTATTGACAAAAATATACCAATGGGTAAATTCCAAGATATGCCGTTCCCTGTAATAAGCGACAAGGCGAAAACCTATTTCAGGGAAAAAGGAGTATACTGGTTCGATCTTTTTGATGTGTCCGTCGAATCTGAATTTACAGTGGAAGCACCGATGTGGGCACATAACTTTAATTTTGAGAAGGCTGCGCCTACCACAGGCGCGGGCGGTATTGGCGCTATGGATGAATCCAGCTTAATAAAGTCTGCCCTTAAACCAGTTACTACAGGCGAGTTAACAAGCGCGCAGGAATTTTATGTGAAGCATATGATCGATAACTTAAAAATAGCGCTCAGGAAGATTAAGCAAGAAGATCCCGAAAACAAGATGCTTCTGGGTGTTAATATGCAGATAGGCGGCGACGCTTCAAATGTATACAACCTTCTCCTGCAAAGAATATCGGAACTGCAAAGCTCGGGTGAATTTGAAGGTTTGTTGACCGTGAGAGGAAAGAATGCGGAAGCCCTTGCAGCTAAAACACTAGAACTTGTTAAGGGTACAAAAGGATTAAGCATGAGTAGGGCAGTGCTCGTTTCAAGACAAGTTGATCTTGAAGGAACTGCATTTAAAGAAATGAGAGGGCAAGCCGTTATCGCCGGTATTGAAGATAGGGGAGCCACGGAAGAAACTTATTTGCCTATTCTTGAAACCATTTCAATAGCGCTGGGTGTGGCCTCCAACGCAGATTACGCGGCAATAAAGAGTATATATGATCTTATCTCCGCGGAAGGCACTAACCTTTCACAAGACGACTTTAACAGGATAATGAAAGATAAGATAATATTGATCACACCGCGCGCAATAAGGGTCGACGCGCGCGCGATATACGAGCGCGCTCTGGAAGTGCTTACTAAAGCATAAAGTGCGGCTTTCGGGGAGAACAGGAAACAAAAACAGGGACGTTATCCATTTAAACATGGAACGTCCCTGTTTTGTTTTCGGGGTTTGTGTTTTACCCTTTACTTTTACTCTGCAATCAAAGGATCGATTTGCAAATAATGAAAAACCGTTTTTGTTACGTTCTTTTGTTAATAATCGTGTTCTTCTGCTAAAAATGGTTGCAGCAAAGTACCGTTCTCTTGTATATGTTTTGGCCTTTCTTGACAAGGTGTTGAGTTTCCGACATGTTCTCTTTCGTCCATAGTCCTTCGTTCCGCGTAACATGAGTCGATTCTTAGTCTATGGTCTATAGTCTGTTGTCTATAGCCTAGCCAGTAACCCCATCAAACATATATAAACATATATATCACACTAATAACTCCGCAATTGCGTTGACTTACTATATTATGTTAAGTATAATTGTCTTAACTTTTTCGTTTGTATGCTATATAATCAGGCCTTTCGGTTCCAGATTATCATAGTGTGTTTGTGTTTTTATTTCTTGTAGAAAGGGACTAAATGGAAGAAAGAAGCGAACTTACAGAACAACGGTATTTAAACCTAGAGAAGCTAAAAAACCTTGGGGTGAACCCTTTTTCGGAGAGTTTTAAGGATGTGGAGACCGTAGAAGCGGTTAAGAAGGATTTCAAGGAAGCGCGGAATTGCCGGCTCGCCGGCAGGATAATGGCCCAAAGGTTGATGGGTAAAAGTATTTTTATGGACCTGAAGGATTCGACCGGCAAGATCCAGCTATATTTTAAGAAGGATAATGTCGGGGAAGATGCTTTTAACATCCTGAAAATAATGGATATAGGCGATATAGTCGGTGTGGCCGGCCAGCTTTTTAAGACGAGAACAGGAGAGGATACGCTTCAGGTGACCGAGTTCAAGATCGTGTCGAAGTCACTCCTCGCTCTTCCCGAAAAATGGCACGGGCTCAAGGATGTCGAAACACGTTTCCGGCAGAGGTACGTGGATCTTATCGTTAACGATTCGGCGCGCGATAAATTCAAGTCACGTATAAAACTCATTCAGTGCATAAGGGAGGAGCTTGTA
>JAQUNB010000149.1 GCA_028717825.1 Candidatus Omnitrophota bacterium | reverse complement strand
CTCGCTCCACCTGCTTAAGATAACGACGATGAAGCCCGACAGTATGAAAACTACCGGGATCTGGTAAAGTTTTTCGGCATATTGAAGGATGGAGACGCTCCCGATATTGAGCCACGAGGCCATTGTCTGGTCCACGACAGGATTTAATCCTATCGCGACCATGCTGACGATCTGAAATGAAATAATTTTCAAAAAGTCGCGCAACTCTTTATCGAGCCGGAAGACGATCTTCGGATGATATATGTTCTTTTTCGCGGCGATGAACAAAAAAAGAAAGAAAACCACCGCTTCCCCTAGTACATAGCCCAAGATAACAGCGTGTATCCCGATCTTTTTCCCCAATAAAAAGATCACGGTTATACACACTAAGGCCCTTATCCCCGGGGATATCGCAGGCAGCCAGAACTGATTATACGCGTTAAAAAGACCGTTAAGGATGCTTGACATGATCAAAAATACCAAAAACGGCGATATCTCCGCGAAAAGTCGCAGCAAATACCCCATCGACCCCGCGGGAAAACGCGTTATGAGACTAAAGATCGGCTGGGCAAATATAACAAGCACCAAAACAGCTAAGCTCGCCGCCACGAGAGAGAACATCAATAGTTTATCTAAAAAAGCGCTGATCTTATTCTGGTCTTCCGACCTAATTTTGGAAATAACGGGAACGATATTGTTCTCATAAGATCTGGCGACTATACTCGCCAGATATAAAATAACACCGTAAACAAAAAAGAAAAGGTCGGTCTTGAGATTGACGCCGAATTTCGACGCGACAATGAGCGGGATAATAAAACCTAAAGCCTTGGCGCAGGTACTCCATACGGTAGTAGAGACAGAAACCCGCAGAAGTTTGTTCAGATAAAAGTCTTCCGGAAAAGATCTTTTCCAAAAATTAATTAAAAATCTCATATAATTATATTTTGTCTGCTAAAAGTATATAGGCTTTGATACAAAGTATACTGGGACTGCGAGGTAATGTCAAAATCGGTAAGATAACAAAAAATGCGGATGCGCCGGTTGATACCGGTTCTTTTACGATCGAAGGCGCATCCGAACGCCTTCACGGGTGTCCGGATGCGCACATGAAGGTTTTATTGAGCTATGAGCGTGCTATTTTGGGCTTCTCCCGCCATATTCCCGGAAAAGACCTGATTTTGGTTGGACTCTAATCCTAAACGTGTAAGTATTTCCTGAGTTTGAGCTGATTTATTTAAAGATGGGTCACAGCAAGTTCCGTCATCAAATTTACGATAAACACAAACTCCCGCTTCATTATAGCTTTCCTGTACGACATTACCTGTCTTAGACATATCAGGATCTTTCATCCACTGGTTGCGCATCACGTCGGGATAAGCTTCCCAATATTCTATGCTCTTAAGCCAGTCATTCCACCCGTTCGGTCCAAAATACTTCTCTTTTTTCTTGACCGTGCTGGTCCCCCAGTATTCCACCGTAACGAACGAATTATCGTCATAAAGCTTTTTGATTATCCTTTCGGCTGGATCGTATTCATACAAAACCACATTCCCGGTGTTAGCCGTATCGGCGTCAGGCGTCCACTGGAAATGCGCTTTGTTGGAATAATTCTCCCAATACTCTATACTCTTTTTCCAATCGCTCCATCCTCCGGAACCAAAGAATTTTTCTTTCTTCTTATTATTCGTATCAGCCCAATATTCCGTTGAAATAAAACTGTTATCATCGTAAGTCTGTTTTATGTATCTCCCATTACTGTCATACTCGTATTTTACTATATCCCCCGTAGTGAGGGGATTATTATCTGGAAGATACTGATAATGCATCACATTAGGGTATGCCTCCCAATATTCTACGCTCCTCTGCCAACTGCTCCAGAGGTTCGAGCTAAAAAATCTCTCTTTCTTCTTATTGTTCGTATCCAGCCAATAATCCGTGACAATAAAACCGCTATTGTCGAAGATCTGTTTTATGATCCTGCCGAACGTATCATGCTCGTACCTTATCAGATCACCCTGCTGTGCCACGTCAGGGTCAGGGATATTCTGGAAGTGTATGACATCAGGATAAGCCTCCCAGTATTCTATACTCTTTTGCCAGTCCGACCAGCCGCCGGTGTCGAAAAATTTATCTTTTTTCTTATTGCTCGTAGTGCCCCAGTATTCCGTCACGGTAAAGCTATTGTCGTCATAAGTCTGTTTTATATATCTCTGGCTGCTGTCATATTCATATTTCACAACATTGCCCGAAATTTGGGGGCTCGCGTCCGGCAGCCACTGATAATGCATAACACCGGGATACGCTTCCCAGTATTCTATGCTCTTTTGCCAGTCCGTCCACCCGTTCGGACCGAAAAATTTATCTTTTTTCTTATTGCTCGTGGTCCCCCAGTATTCCGTCACGGTAAAACTATTGTCATCATAAGTTTGTCTAATATACCTTTGGGTATTATCATACTCGTATTTCACCACATCGCCTGTAGCTTGTACATTTGCATCCGAAAGCCACTGGTAATGCATTATATTCGTATAATTTTCCCAGTATTCTATGGTTTTCTGCCAACCCCCATTAGAACCAAAATATTGTTCTTTGTGTTTATTTTGCGCAACTTGCCAATAGTCCACGGTTACATATGCTCCCGACTCTAAAACCTTTCTAGTTATGCGCTCATTTTCATCATATTCGTATTTGATAATCCCGTAACCATCTTTCACTGCCATCCACTTCGATCTTATTTTTCCTGATTCATAATATTCATATGCTTCCTGCATAACATTGCAATTATTATAGATCTCTTTTATTTTTACTTGGTCCGTATCCCCCCAATATTCTTTAAGGACGATATAATTACCATTTGTATCCATGGCCGCGTTCAGCCTGCCGTAATTACTTTCTCCTCTTGTCTCATCATATCTTACGTAGATAATAAAACCGTTCGTGTCCGCATTTTCCAGAATTTCCGATTTCACGTTCCCGGATACGAAATAAGAAATAGCGGACTTCACGACTTTTGTCCTTTCGATATTATCTTTATCACGGTATTGTGCTTTTAATACCGCTACCCCGGGCATTATCCAAGATGTCGACGTTGCTTCGCTTACCAATACTCCCTGCCCGACACTCGTAAGATCAACTTCTACCCGGGTTTTCGTATCAACTTTTTGAGAATTTTTGATAAAGATACTACCGGCCGTAGTGTCCACTATCTCCTTTACTTGTACTGTAACGATCATCTTCGCGGGGAAAGAATATCCGCTTATTTTATAAGTAAAAGTAGCTTCATCCCGATATACGGTCCCTAGCGTCATATTTTCCGGAGCGATCAACAGGGGCTTTGAGAACGTTATTTCCATCAGTTGTTTTCCCGCGCCAACTTGAACATATGTTGTCATACCATATAATTTTCCCCCCTCGCTATCATATGATATATAAGATAGTGTATCATCTTCGCTATTTTTCTGGACGTAGGTGTTAATACCGTTAATAGATTTGGTGTAATTTAATACCGTTGAGGTGCTGATCCTGCCGGGATCTGAAACATCCACAAAGGTAACTTTATCACCAAAAGTGATAAACGAGTTAGTTTCGATAGGGAACGCTTCAGAATAGGATGATAAGCTAAGGACAAATAGGAACAAAACAATTAGTGAAAGCCCTTTTATCTTGTTTGATCTCATTTTTCCTCCTGATCTGTTCATCCAACTTGACGAATAAGGTTAAAATATCATATTTTCTAGGTATTTTAATATAAATTTTCATTTCTGTCAATTGATTTTTGATGATATATCAAACTTTTGGCGGTTTAAAATACCTAACAACGCACCTGACTAAATGCATTAGGTGTTGCCTTTTGCGCATTTCTTTTAATTCTAAGAACATACGTGGGGCGCTTCAAGATACTATGAGGTAAGATCTATGGTTATCTGGTCCTGCCGTAATAATAGGAATAGTATTGGTAGTCTCTGCCCGCGGTGGCGACTTTATTCAGGACAACGCCAAGTACCCTCGCTTTGGCATCTTTCAGTTTCTGGTTTATCCGAGGTAGGACCTTTCTGCTTGTCTTGCCATTCTCAACTACTAGGATAACGCCGCTGACCACTTTTGATAAAATGATAGCGTCGGTTACGACGGCTATTGGCGGAGTATCAAAAAGTATAAAATCGTATTCTTTACCTACTAGG
>JAQUNB010000148.1 GCA_028717825.1 Candidatus Omnitrophota bacterium | reverse complement strand
GATGAAATAGTTTCCGTCTGGAGTGAAAAAACGGCTTATATGGAACCTAATAGCGTTGCACGGATGCTTTTAGTTCCGGGCGGGGTTCGTCTTGAGATCGAAAGAAAGATCCCGGTTAAACTAGCTTCTAAGCGGTCCTTTTCGTCGCTTTTGCCGGTCGGTAAATACAGGGATATTATAGGAGCGGAATTAAAATATGTTGAAGACGGACTTATTATCGACAAGGTGAAGGAAGGTGGTCCATTTTGGCAGGCAGGGATATCTCGTGGTGATATGTTGCTTTTGATCAACGGCACGGACATAAAATATATGCCTTTTGAGAAAATAACCGGTATTTTCGATGAATGCGCCGGTTCGAACGTAGAAGTATTAGTTAAAAGGGAAGTTGTCCTCTGGTGACCTGAACGGCACGGTTTTTCTTTAGGGTGAATAGTTGTTTAGAAAAACAAAACTTGACATGTGTCGCGAAACCATTATAATTATAATCAACAACTCGCCGGAACGCTTTCCATATTTAAACATTAGGAAAATCTGCTGTAAAAAATAAAATATATCATTATGTTGCCATCCTTCAGATTTAAAGTTTCCGATCAAGTTTTGTTTAATTTGTCACGGTGTTTGTACTTTAAAAGAAAATGTTTTTCTTTATTTTTTACCTGTTAAGGAGGTAAATTAGCTTCAACCGGAGATCTGACCGTCTGGCCGATGAACGGCTAAGGTTGGATCCCAGCGTAAAACCCATTTTATCTGGTAAATCCATCCTACAAGCTTTCTTTTATGGACGAAAATAATAAAAATATCTACTTAATAGACGGAAATTCCCTTTGCTATAGGGCATTTTACGCGATACAGGACCTCCGGTCTTCGAAGGGCGTTCCTACGAACGCTATCTATGGGTTTATCAGTATTTTAAGGAAGTTGTTCAAGGGGTATTCGCCAAAGAGGATGGCCGTTGTTTTTGATTCCAAGGGGCCGACGGAAAGGCACAAAAAATTCGAGGAATATAAGATCCACAGAAAACCTATGCCGGAAGAGCTTATCGGACAGTTGGGCGCTATAAATGAAGTTGTTACGGCGCATAATATACCTATTTTCCAACTAGCCGGTTATGAAGCCGATGACATAATCGCGACACTGGCGGAAAATGCGACACGGGAAGGTTACGACGTGACCATTGTTTCAAACGATAAAGACGCGCTCCAACTTGTGGGTGGCGGTGTAAAAGTGCTGTCCCTCCATACGGCGGGGGATGTTATTTACGATAAACAGCAGGTGATCGATAAATTCGGCGTTCCTCCTGAAAAAATGGTGGATCTTATGGCGCTTATGGGTGACCAAAGCGACAATATTCCGGGCGTTAGAGGTATAGGGCAAGTTACAGCCGAAAAACTTATAAAAGAGTTCGGTTCTCTTAGCGCGATATACGCGAACTTAGCCGGGGTTAAATCAGATTCTGTCAGGGGAAAATTAAAAGAAGGTGAGGCGGAGGCCGTGCTCAGTTTGGACCTCGCAAGATTAAACAAAACCGTCCCCCTTATCGAATTTAACGCGGAAAAGACAGTGATAGGCGAGCCGGATAAGGAAAAGCTCGCGAAGTTGTATGAGGAATTCGAATTTAGAAAACTTCTGCATGAAGTGCTTTTAGAAAAAAACAGTGAAAAAGAAAAAGGAAAATATATTATCGTAGAAGATCCAGATCTTATTAAAAAAAGTGTCGGTCATGTCGATAAAACCGGTCATGTCGCTTTTTCTCTTGTAAAAGATCCCGGAGACGGGAATATACAGGGTTTTACGTTCTCCTATAAAGAAGAGGAAGCTTTTTACATCTCGTTCAAAGGTGATCTGGGGACGATTGCGCTAGTCAAAAAGATCTTTGAGAATGCCGACATTTGCAAGATCGGATATGATATCAAACAAGACCTGCTGGACCTTAACCGAGAAGGCATAGAACTGAAAGGTCCTATATTTGATATATTGATCGCGGATTATCTTATAGATCCCTCTCGGTCGGTTTATGATATCTCAAGCATCTCAGTGCGTTATCTGAACTACAGTATACTGGACGAAAAAAATACTGCCGGATGGGATAAAAAAGGTCAGGCGACCATGGATTTTTCTCAGGCAATCGAGTGGACGGCATCCTGCGCTCGTAGCGATGTTGTCATGCGCCTTTATGATGTGATGAAAAAGGAGTTATCAAAAAAGCATTTGCAGGAACTTATGGATGATGTTGAGATGCCTCTGATAACGGTGCTAAAAGAAATGGAAAAAGAAGGAGTGAGGATAGATACCGAATATCTGACTAAACAATCCAAAATAATGGATAAAAGACTAGATGAGATCACTTCAAAAATTTATAGTTTAGCGGGGGAAAAGTTCAACATTAACTCTCCAAAACAGCTTCAGGTGATCTTGTATGAAAAACTTGATCTGCCAGCTTCGAAACGGACAAAAACCGGTATGTCGACAGATGAGTCGGTTCTGAAAAAACTGGCCGAGGTCCACGAACTCCCAAAATCGCTCTTGGAATACAGGGAATTGAATAAACTAAAAACGGCTTATTATGATTCGCTGTTATCGCTTGTCGATGAAAAAACGCAAAAGATACACGCGCGTTTCAATCAGGCAGTAACGGCGACAGGCCGGATATCTTCAAGTGAGCCTAACCTGCAGAATATTCCCATAAAAACAGAGATAGGCAGGGAGATCAGAAAGGCTTTTGTCCCGTCGAAAAAAGGGAATGTGCTGTTGGCGGCGGATTATTCGCAGATAGAGCTCAGGATCCTCGCGCATTTGGCGGAGGACAACAGATTGATAGGGGCTTTCGAAAAAGGCGTGGATGTTCATAAGTTCACAGCGTCGGAGATATTTGGGAACTCTATGGACGAGGTGACCGACAAGATGCGTCAGGCTGCGAAAACGGTTAATTTCGGTATAATTTACGGTATGAGCGCGTTCGGCCTTGCGAAAGATCTGAATATTCCCGTTCCAAAAGCGCAGGAATTTATAACCGCTTATTTTGACAGATATCGCGGCGTTAAAACTTTTATCGATAAAACCATAGAAGAAGCCGCTAAAAAAGGATATGTGACGACACTTCTCAATCGTAGGCGTTATATTCCTGAGATCAAAAGTTCCAACGAGAGGCTCAGGAGTTTCGCCGAAAGAGTGGCCATAAATACGCCGGTCCAAGGATCGGCGGCGGATCTGGTAAAACTGGCTATGATCAAATGTTTTGAAAAATTCGAAAAGACAGATATAAAAATGATCATACAGGTCCATGACGAACTTGTTTTTGATATACCGGCCGTAGCGCTTGACAGTACTGCAAAAACGGTGAAAAAAATTATGGAGAGCATCTTCGAACTTAAAGTCCCCCTTATCGTGAACCTCGAAGCGGGGAAGAACTGGATGGAGATGGAAGAATTAGGTTGTTTATGAAGAAAAAACTACTGGTAGGGATAACAGGGGGGCTTGCGTCAGGAAAAACTCTGGTTTCAGGGCTCTTTGAGGCAAAAGGTGCGTTCAGGATCGACGCGGATAAGATCGCGCATGAGCTTCTTGCAAAGGACAAAAAGATAAACAAAAAGATCATGGACATTTTTGGGGAAGGTGTTTTCGATAATGCGCAGATAAACAGAAAAAAACTCGCGAAAGAAGTTTTTTTTAACGCGGAGAATCTCGAGCGTCTTTGTGGAGTGTTGCACCCGCCGATTATAGGCCATATCAAAAAAATGGTAAAGACGTCAAAGAAAAAAGTTATCATTATCGACGCGCCGCTTTTGATCGAGACGGGTCTTGATAAGTTTGTTGATATCGTGGTGGTAGTTGCGGCTAAACGTGAAAAACAGATAGATAGGGCAATAAAAAGAGGGATGACATGGACGCAGGCCGAGAAGGTCATAAGGACCCAGATGCCTCTTTGCGAGAAGGTAAAGTGCGCCCATTATATAATTGAGAACAATGGTAGAGTTGAAAACTTAAAAAAAGGAGTAGATGCGTTATGGCGAAAATGGCAAGGAACGAAAAAGAATTAGACATCGTAAAACTGAAGAACATGAAGATCTCGGAGCTCAACGATATTGCGAAAGGGCTTGAGATCAACGGTATCAGCGGTCTTAAAAAACATGATCTTATTTTTAAGATCCTTCAGGCAAAAATCGAAAAAGA
>JAQUNB010000147.1 GCA_028717825.1 Candidatus Omnitrophota bacterium | reverse complement strand
AATTTTATCTGCATCGTCCATATTTTTTGTCTTCCTCTATCGTTACTACGAGCGCTCTTTGTGTAGGGAACGGTTTTAAACCGTTCCCTACAATTTAATAAAACGCAGGGAATAGGCATGCCTATTCCCTACACACATCTGCACCCACCTGTGTTTGTAGGGCACAATCGCGCCTATACCCTACATTTACGTAAAGAAGCGTCGCCGCAACGCAAGCTATTCCTTCTTTCTTACTTCCACCTTTTTATGGATCGTGGTGATGTCGGATTTTTCTTCGCCTGACAACAATTTCTCGATATCTATGATCAAAATAAGCCTCTTGCCGATTTTCCCGACACCGCTTAAGTATTCGGTCTTCTTCAGCATATCATCCGGCAATTCGATATTCGCAGGGTCAAGTTTAATAACACCGATCACGCTGTCCACCGTAACACCAAGGAGGTGGCCGTTAATATCGGTTACAATAACTCTATTTAAGATTGTATGTTCAATATCCGGAAGGCCTAACTTTTTTCTAAGACTGATTATAGGGACGATCTTACCTCTTAAACTCACGACGCCTTCTATGAAATCCATAGATCTGGGGATAGGCGTGATCTTTTTTACTCGCCGCACCTCTTGCACGCTGTCGATATTAACAGCGTATTCTTTATCGGCCAGCGTAAAAGATAATAGGTTCAAACCGCTCCTTATGATGGAGATACTTAAACCGCTTTTAACCGCTCAATATTACTCTTGCAAATACCGGCGATCGACGCGGCGTTAAAACCGCCGCTGTAGGCAATTATATCATATATCTTTTTACCATACAAAATATCGAGCGTATTTCTGTATTCACGTATCGCGTCGGTTGTCCTGCCTCCGTCCCTATATATGTTCGCTAGGGCGAAATGAGCGAGCGAAAAATCTTTGTCCAGATAGATAGCTTTTTTAAAGCTCTCTTGCGCCTTGGCGATATCTCCCTCTTCGTTATACAAAAACCCTAAAAGATAATGCGCGGGAGCGAATAGCGTATCTTTCTCAAGCGCCGCATTAAGACTGGCTTTCGCTTTTTCCCCCCAACCGCGATTGGCGCAAATTTCCGCGGCAAGACAATAAGTATCTACGGCATCTTCATCCATGCTACGCGCCTCTTCTACCAGAGACATCGCCTGATCATATTGTTTTAGATAAGCGGCTTTCCGGGCTTTGACAAGTAGCGCTTGAAAAATATCCGCGTTTTTTTTCTTTGCCCGGTTCTGCCGTATTTCAGCCCCTACTTCCGCTTTTAAGATCTCCTCGATCACACTGTCGGTTTTTTTGATCGCGAGCGGCGAAATACGCGGCAGTTCAGGCTCTCCATTCGATCTCATATAAACAATAGCGCCGCCCCTGTCAACCATCTTAAATTTATCGGATATAAACTGCAGGCTTTCCGAATATCCGATAAAAAAATAACCGTCATCGTTCAGGCTTTTGGCGAATTTCTCCATGACCCGGATCGTGGTTTCAAGCTCAAAATATATTACAACATTACGGCAAAAAATAACGTCGAAATTACCGGGATACTCTTCTTCCACAAGATTCAAATAGCTAAAATCCACCATTTTTTTTATTTCGTCATTTATCGCATATTCGGCAACACGGTCTGTCTGATGGTATTTTTGAAAATATTTTTTCCGGTGCTCGTTGTCAACGAGTCTCATCGAATTTTCGTTATACACACCGCGGTGCGCGCCTTCGAGCGCTTCGGTGGAAGCGTCCGTGGCGAATATCCGGATATCCCAAGCCTCAAGGTCGGGCACAATATCTTTTATTACCATGGCGATAGAATACGGTTCTTCGCCGGTAGAACACCCGGCGCTCCATATCCTTATTGTCGGTTTGGCCGCCGTACTTGCTGCCTTGAGCCGGCCAAATACTTCCGGAAGAATAGTATCTTTAAGCACCTTGAACTGAGGTTCATTTCTAAAAAAATAGGTGTGTTTTATGGTAAGGAGATTAAGGAGTTCCCTGATCTCGTCTTCTTTTTTTTCGGAAGCCGTAAGCGTGTCGTAATATGCAAGCGGAGAATCCATCCGGTTCGACTTCATCCGGAGAGCTATTGCGTTTTCAAGATCTTTCAGGTCGTAATCCTTAAAATACAGGCCGCATCTTGCGTTGACAAGGCTTCTGAACTTGCTTTTAAGCTCATCCGGCAAAATCACTTTTGCTGTCTGCATTTTTTAATCTCTGCTTCAAGCTCGTCTATTTTTTCCTTAAGCTCGATCACTCTCAACTCGCGTTTTATAACCACGTCGTTGAATTGTTTAAGCTGTGCATTCTTTTCCAATAGCTCTTGATATATTTTCCGGATGCGGAGAATAACACCTACTTTTAGCATGAACTCCTCTATGCTTTGCGACCCGTAAAAATATTCTTCGGCGCCGGCCTTTTCTAACGCTTTTATCTTCGTCTGCATATCCTCAAAAGTGGCGGATATACAAATGATGGGTATATACTTTGTCACCTCTCCTTTTTTCAAGATCTCTATCATCTCCAGCCCGCCCATATTCGGCATCGAGATATCAGTGACTACAATATCCGGCGATTCTGTTCGTGCTTTTACTAGCCCTTCTTTTCCGTCTTTCGCTTCAACAACATCATATCCTTTCTCTTTCAAAACATCTGCATATATGCCTCTTTGGGTAGCGCTGTCGTCGACAACCAATATCTTAGTCATCGTTCCCTCCGTTCTTTGATAACACATGATCTGTATTTTCCGACATCACAGAACCTGCTTTTCTAATACAATTGTAAATCCAATATAATTTCTTTTCAAGTTTTTGATTCCTAATACCCTCCCTGTCTTTATTAGAAGGCACCCCCATAAGCTCCAAAATGGTGTCATTGCGAGCGTTCTTTGCGAAGCGATCCCTCTCTTAAAAAATATCAAAATCCAAATAATCAAGCAGAAACACCAAAACCCTAAATCCTAAACTCTAAACCCTAAATAAATTTAAAACCTTAAACACAAAATCCAAAACCGTTATTTTGAATTTGAAGAATTTGGGTTTTGAGTTTGTTTAGAATTTAGTGTTTTGTGTTTAGAGTTTACCGCGTTATTATTAACCGCTTTCCAGATCTCAACCGCCCACAATGGAAGCGAAGATATCCCAAAAATAAGAACCCAATCAAATAAGCCAAGAGGTTCTGTCTTAAAAACCGTCTGCAAGAACGGTATATATACCACTGCCATCTGCAAAAAGAAAGAGATAAGAACCGCCAAGATCAATTTTTTATTTGTAAAGATACCTATTTTAAATAAAGACCCAGTCAGGCTTCTACAATTAAAAGAATGAAATAACTGCGAACATGAAAGCACGATGAACGCCGCCGTACGCGCGCGAGCGAGGCCCTCTTTTTCTACAAATAGGACCAAGACAAACGCGAGCAAGCTGCAGAACGCGATAAAAAAACCTTGCGCCAGCATTATAACGGCTCTTTCTTTAGTGATCACCGCTTCCTTGGGTTTTCGCGGAGGACGCTCCATAATGCGGGGATCCACGGGGTCAACACCTAACGCGAGCGCCGGCAGGCCGTCAGTCACAAGATTAACCCACAATATATGTATCGGCAATAGCGGCACCGGAAAAGCCAAAAGAGAAGAGATGAACATGACCATTATTTCACCGGCATTACACGAAAGAAGATAGTGTATGAACTTTTTGATGTTGTCATAGATGCCCCGCCCTTCCTCGACAGCCGAGACTATCGAGGCAAAATTATCGTCAGTTACCACCATATCCGAAACTTCTTTAGTAACATCCGTTCCGGTAATACCCATGGCAACACCTATATCCGCTTCTTTGACTGCAGGGGCATCATTGACGCCATCACCGGTCATGGCGACAATTTCGCCGTGCTTTCGCCAAGCGCGTACCACTCTTAATTTATGTTCCGGCGAGACCCGGGCGTATACGGAGACCTGTCTTACTTCCTCAAAAAGTTCGTCATCGCCCAATTTATCGAGTTCTTCACCGCTTAAGGCCAACGAATCGTCGCTAAAAAAACCAAGCGCCCGCGCGATGGCAACCGCCGTGTTTTTGTGGTCCCCTGTGATCATTACCGTTTTTATGCCCGCCGCTTTGCATTCTTGTATCGCTTTTTTTACTTCTTCGCGCGGCGGGTCTATCATCGCGATCAAACCGAGAAATGTGAGGTTT
>JAQUNB010000146.1 GCA_028717825.1 Candidatus Omnitrophota bacterium | reverse complement strand
TAAACTGTTGAGAAACTTTCACGGCTCCGGACACTCAACCGCCGCGGGTGCCAAGGTTGAGGGGGTGTCGATCGAAGAGGCTAAGTCAAAAATATGCCGCTTGATCGGAGAGCTCACGCATCCGGGTATATGTGCCAAAGATATAATGTCCTTTCCCGTCAAAACGGTTTCGCAGGAAGAGACTGTTAATGAAGCGTATGAAAAATTGAAACGTTTCGAGTGTAAAGGAGCGCCGGTAACCGGCGAGAACAACGAACTTGTGGGGATGATCACTCTAGGCGACATGGAAAAAGCGTTAAAGAACGATATGGGCCACTCTCGCGTAAAAGGATATATGGCGCGGCCGCTCGTGACGGCAGCTCCGGATACGCCGCTTTACGAATTGAAGAGGATAGTGGTGGATAGAGACAAGGGGCGTATCCCCGTGATCGAGGAGAATAAACTTGTGGGTATAATCACAAGGACCGATGTTTTAAGAAAAGTGCATGGTGCGCTGCTTAAGTCCGTCCCAAAACATCTGATATCCCTTGATGTGTCGTCAAAACTTAAGAACATGCTGCCAAAAAGATTCATTGCCCTTATAGATTTCATCGGCAAGGAATCGGCACAGCTCGGCATGAACGTATTCCTAGTTGGCGGCTTTGTCCGGGATCTGTTTTTAAACAGGAAGAATTACGATCTCGATATCGTCGTTGAGGGGGACGCGATAAAATTCGGGAAAGTCCTAGCGGACAAAATGAAAGGTTCTCTTGTAGTCCACCGTAAATTCGGAACTTCGACCGTGGTCACCAAGTGGCCGGAGTGGCTTGGTCGTCCGCTCCACGAGGACAAGAAGTTCAAGATAGATGTGGCCACGGCAAGAAGAGAATCATACAAAAAGCCCGCGGCTCTTCCAACTGTGAAATTCAGTTCCTTAAAAGATGATCTTTACCGGCGTGATTTCACTATAAACGCTATGGCTATAAGTATCAATAAACAGGACTATGGGCTTTTTATAGATTTTTTTGGAGGGTTGAAAGACATTGAGAGTGGCACCATAAGAGTCCTCCATGATAAAAGTTTTATCGACGATCCGACGAGGATCTTTAGGGCAGTCCGTTTTGAACAAAGGTTCGGTTTTGCCATAGAAAGCCATACGGAATATCTTATTAAGCATGCCGTAAAACTCGACATGATCCACAAAACCGAAAATCAGAGGATCCGCGACGAGCTTATTTTGATCTTCAAAGAAGATAATCCCGAAAAGGCCGTCTTTAGGATGAAAGAACTCCATGAGCTCAGATTTATTCATCCTAAACTTGTTGTTCGTGAAGATATAAAAGCTACGTTCAAGAATATCGATAAATGCATGAGGTGGTACCATTCTCATGCCAGAGGCAAAAGAGAACTTGATACATGGTTGATATATTTTATGGCGGTACTTGATAGCCTCACAAAAGAGCAAGTTGACGAGGTGCTGGAAAAATTCGTTTTTACGCGCGGGACGCGCATCCGGATCAGATCCTATAAGGCAAAAGCCGCGAAGGTGCTCGCGAAACTTTCGAAAAGAGGCGCAATGCGCCCGAGCGAGATATACAATCTGCTTGAGGAACTTTCTCATGAGGTTACCTTGTGTATACTGGCCAAATCGGGGCAGGGGCCGGCCCGTCGCCGCATAGAGAAATTCTTTACATCATATAACGGCATCAAAGTTTGCGTGAAAGGCGGCGATGTCATAAAAATGGGAGTGAACCCGGGGCCACATTTTACAAAGATACTTCACTTGGTTTTATGCAAGAAGATAGACGGCGGTCTCAAGACAAAAAAAGATGAGTTTGAGTATCTGAAAAAAATAGTTTCAACGCATAAACTAACGCGAAAGGGAAAAACATATCAGGCAGGATAGACCGTGTGGCAGGGAGGATAAAACGTGAAGTCGCTCTTATCATCCTTGAAGAGATCAACGACCCTCGCATTAAACGCATCACGATCATGCGTGTGGAGGTTACAAAGGACCTAGGGTATGCTAAAATATATTTCACTTCGGACCTTGATGAAAAAGGGAAAGAAGCTATATCCATAGCTCTTCGTAGAGCGGGCAGTTTTATCAGAAAATCACTCGCGGAAAGGATCTCTTTAAGATTTATGCCACATGTGTCGTTTGTCGAGGATGTGAAAGAGGAAAAAGTGACAGTGGTTGAGGAAATATTGGAAAAACTTGCCAAAGAAAAACAAAAAGATATAGGCGCGAACGGGAAGGATCAATAATGGGATTAAAAAACACGGAAGATTTTAAAAAAGTCGTGGAAGTGTTCAAGACGCGGGATAATTTTGTCCTGGCCAGTCATGTGAACCCCGAAGGTGATTCTATCGGCAGCCAGCTTGCAGTATATCAAATACTAAGGGCGTTGGGAAAAAAGGCTGTTATCGTGAACCAGATGTGTGTGCCTGATAACCTAAAATTTCTACCGGATGCCGGATGTGTAACGCCGGATCTACCGAAAGACTTTTCTCCTGAAACCGTCATTATTCTTGATTGTCCGGTTCTTGATAGGGTCGGGAACATCAAAAGGCTTATAGAAGAGCGTCATTTTGTGGTAAATGTCGATCATCATATAAGCAATGAATTCTTCGGAGAGGTGAATTGGGTCGAGAAGGAAGCAAGTTCGGTGGGGGAAATGATCTTTTATCTGATCAAAGAAGTGGGCCTAAAGATCGATCTTGATATGGCGAAAGTGATTTACGCTGCTATTGTTACCGACACGGGAAGGTTCAATTATGACAATACACGGCCTGCCACGCATAGAGTGGTTTCCGAACTTATTGAGGCTGGCGTGAGACCAAAGATCATGTATAGCGAAATATTCGAAAAAAAGAGCGCCGTTGAGATACGGCTCTTAGGGAAAACGTTGTCAACGCTCAAACTTGATGCGAACGGACAAATCGCTTACATGAGCCTGACACGGAGCATGTACGAGGAAGAAGGCGTGGATTTTGTTTCGACCGATGAGTTTATAAATTTCCCGCGCTCGATAAAAGGTGTGGAAGTATCGATATTTTTCAAAGAGAATAGCGAGATAGAACAAAAGATAAACGTAAGTTTTCGTTCCCGTGGCAGGGTAGATGTCAACGTCGTCGCCTCATTTTTCGGGGGCGGCGGACACGCACAGGTATCGGGCTGTGTCCTCGACTCTCCTCTTGAGGATGCCCAGAAAAAGGTCATCAAGAAAGTAAAAGAGATATTAACCCATCTAAACCGATGAAAGACGATCTGTCCGGAATACTCATAGTGGATAAAGAAAAGAACATGACCAGCCACGATGTCGTTCAGTTCGTGCGGCGCAAATTTTCCATAAAAAAAGTCGGTCATGCTGGTACGCTCGATCCGAACGCGACTGGGGTTTTGGTGCTTTTATTGGGCGATGCGACAAAATTATCGGCCGGACTTATTATGGATGAGAAGGAATATGAAGCGGTCATGAAACTCGGAGAGAAGACCGATAGCGGTGATTGCCGCGGGAAGATAGTACGGAAGATAGATGTCAATATCTCGGCGGATGTTATAAGAAAAATATTTTTGGAATTTACCGGCGAAATAGAACAAGTGCCACCAATGGTCTCCGCAAAGAGCGTAGGCGGTAAACGACTTTATAAGCTTGCGCTTAAAGGTATCGAGGTCGAAAGAAAAGCACAAAAAATTTTCATAAAAAAATTAGAGATAAAAAAAATAGAACTGCCATATATCAGTTTTGATGTAATATGCAGCAAGGGAACTTATATCAGACAGCTCGCCGATGACATCGGCGAGAGGCTTGGATCCGGAGGCCATTTAACGGAACTCAGGCGCACGCGCTCAGGAAGATTTTCTATCGACAGATCGATTTCTTTTGAAAAATTACACGGCATGGACAGGCAGGAGCTAGGTGAAAATATTTTACGGATATAAAAATCTCGCTGATAAATTAAAAGATCCGGTTGTAGCGATCGGTATATTTGACGGTATTCATCTTGGCCATAAACGGGTTCTCTCCAGAGTGCTTGGCGCACGGAATAGAGAAAAAGATAAAGTTATAGTTACTTTTGATCCGCACCCCGCGTCCGTATTGGCTGGAGCGAATAAAGTGCCTCGAATTATGTCTCTGGACCACCGCCTCCATATTTTTGAAAAAATGGGGTTCGACGCGGCGGTGGTGATCAAGTTCACTGAAGCGTTAGCTGACATGAGCCCCGAAGAATTTG
>JAQUNB010000145.1 GCA_028717825.1 Candidatus Omnitrophota bacterium | reverse complement strand
CATTATGCTCGCACAGGCAGGGTATCGTCCTCAGATCAACGCTTCAGCGAATTATTTTTATATCTCGAACGACATGGGCAGGCTCGTTAATCACGAGCAGAACAACTGGAATGCCGGAGTAGCTGTGACCATCCCTATCTTTGATGGTTTTTCCTCAAAGGCCAAAGTTGATGAGGCAAAAGCCCGGTATACGGAAGCAAAATTGGATAAAGATAATATCGTCGAAATGATCGCGGTAGAGGTCCGCGAGGCATGCCTGAATATGGAACAGGCGGAATCGATCGTTCAATCCCAGAGAGATAATCTCGAGCAGGCGAAGGAAGCGTTATATATCGCTGAAATAAGCTACGATAATGGCGTAGCTATTAATCTTGATGTACTTGATGCGCAAACTTCCTTGGGGCAGGTCCAGAAGAATCTGGCCGAAGGCATTTACGATTATTTAATGGCTCAGGCTGCTTTAGACCGAACGATGGGCAAAAGTTATATTGAGGAGGCAAATGATGGAAAAAAAGTTTAAACTGATCGCGATCATCATTCCGGCGCTTGTGATCGCCGCTTTTTTAACGGGATATTTTATCCAGCAAAAAATCATGCACGGCAAAAGGATAAAAGTTTCCGGGAATATCGAAGGCGACGATGTGCGTTTGTCTTTTCGGGTAGACGGGCAGATCTTGGAACTGTTGACCGACGAAGGGAACATAATACATCAAGGCGATGTGGTCGCACGGCTTAAAACGGATGAATTAAGCAAGGTAGTGGCGAAAGATGAGGCGGCGCTGAACGCGGCGAAATACGAGTACGAGCTCTCGAGCATCGATTATATAAGAGCCGAAAATCTGTTCAAAGTGGGCGCTATCTCACAGCAAAAAAGGGACGAGGCAAAGACGCGATACGACTCCGCGAAAGCGAACGTGGATAATATCCAAGCGCAGCTGGACTTGGCGATCACAAGATTAGGTTTTACGGATCTCCTGTCGCCGCTAGATGGGTTCGTGCTTGTAAAAAGTTCGCTCGCCGGGGAAGTTCTTCAGCCGGGCACGCCTGTTTTTACGGCGATAGACCTGAATAATATCTGGGTCACAGCGTACATAAACGAGACAGATCTGGGAAGAGTAAAGCTGAATCAGGAAGCTTATGTAATCACCGATACTTATCCCGGCAAAAAATACAGGGGATGGGTTTCTTTCATATCAAGCGAAGCGGAATTTACGCCTAAATTCATACAAACCAACGCCGAAAGGGTTAAGCTGGTCTATCGCGTCAAGATACGGGTCGATAACGAAAGTCTTGAGCTGAAACCCGGCATGCCGGCTGATGCCTACATAATCGAATAAAATGGTTACTATAAAAACCGAAAGTCTTACAAGAAAATTCGGCGATATGACCGCCGTGGATAACCTTACCTTTGAAGTGGGAGAAGGTGAGATCTTCGGTTTAGTCGGCCCTGACGGCGCCGGCAAAACCACTACTATGCGGCTCCTGACGGGAATACTTGAACCCACGTCCGGCAAGGCGCAGGTCTACAACAAGGACATCGTAAAAGAAGCTGAGTCGTTAAAAGAGAATATCGCCTATATGTCTCAACGTTTCGGTCTTTATGAAGAGCTGAGCGTGATGGAAAATATAAACTTTTATGCGGATGTATACGGTGTTATTCAAGCAAGCCGTGAAGCGGAAATAGACAGACTTCTGGGTTTTTCAGGTCTTTTACCTTTTAAAAAACGGTTCGCCGGAAAACTTTCGGGAGGCATGAAGCAAAAACTCGGGCTTGCCTGTGCGCTCATCCATACCCCAAAAGTCCTGTTCCTTGATGAACCCACCAACGGTGTTGATCCTATTTCAAGAAGGGATTTCTGGAAAATATTGTATGATCTTCTGAAACAAAAAGTCACCATTTTATATTCCACGGCGTATCTTGATGAAGCGGAACGCTGTACAAGGGTAGGTCTTATGCATAAAGGAAAACTTTTGCGTTGTGAGACGCCGGAAGCTATCAAAAAGGAACGAAACGCCAAAACTTTGGAAGAAGCGTTCATCTCAATAATCAAAGAATATGACAAATAACGAAAAGATAGCGGTAAGTGTTCAAAATCTGGAAAAAAAGTTTGGGGATTTTACCGCCGTTAACAAGATCAACTTTGCTGTGAATGAGGGCGAGATCTTCGGCTTTTTGGGGCCGAACGGCGCCGGCAAGTCTACGACGATCAGGATGCTTTGCGGGATATTTACGCCCACTTCAGGGAACGGCACGGTCGGCGGATATGACATAATAAAAGAGCAGCATAAAATAAAACAGCATATTGGATATATGTCACAGAAGTTCTCGCTTTACGACGATCTGACGGTCGAAGAGAATGTCGATTTTTACAGCGGTATTTATGGCCTAGCGCGGGAGGAAAGGAAAGAACGTAAAGCGGAAGCTATTCGGCTGGCCGAATTAGAGGATTTTAAGACGCAGCTTACAAAAACTCTTCCGGGCGGATGGAAACAAAGGCTTGCCTTGGGATGCGCCCTGCTCCACAGGCCAAAGATCCTTTTTTTGGATGAACCTACTTCCGGTGTCGATCCGATCACGCGGAACAATTTCTGGGCGATCATAAAAAAACTCGCAGGGATGGGTGTAACCATATTTGTGACCACACATTATATGGATGAAGCGGAGAGATGCGACCGCATGGTCCTGATCTACAAGGGGACGATAATCGCCATGGGAACGCCGCTTGAGATGAAAACAAAATTTATGCAGCACGATGTGCTTGAAATAGTTATTTCGGATGGGCAGGAATGGATAGATAAACTGCTTAAATTGGAAGTTGTAAAAGAAGCGGCGCTTTTCGGGACCAATATACACGCGATCGTATATGACGCGAAAAAAGCCATACCGGAAATAACCAAGTTTTTACGGCAAGAGGGAGAGAAAGCCGTTGATATAAAGAAGATCATGCCTTCACTGGAGGATGTGTTCGTCTCGGCGATAGAGGACTATGATGAAAAAGATAACAAACCTAAAAAGGATTAAAGCTGTAGCGAAAAAAGAGTTTATCCAGATCCGGCGCGACCCGAGATCTCTGGCGCTCGCGTTCCTGATCCCCGTCATCCTGCTCATACTTTTCGGTTTTGCCCTGACGCTGGACGTGGACAACGTTCCAATGGCTATCTGGAATCAGGACAATTCCCAGTTTTCACGCGATTTTATCCTGAACTTCTCAAATTCCAAATATTTCAAGATAGTTGGGTATTTCGACAACTATAAGAAAATGGAATACCTTATGGACAGGAATAAGGTCATGATAATAATGGTGATCCCGAAGGATTTTTCTCATTATCTGACATCCGGTAAAACGGCTCCTTTACAGATCATTACGGACGGGAGCGATTCGAATACCGCGACGATCGCCATGGGCTATATTCGTTCGGTGGTCCAGACATACAATATGCAGCTCCTTACTCGTACACTCGGTAAACAAGGTAAAATACTGAAGACGCTTATAGATTTCAGGCCGCGCATATGGTTCAATCAGGATCTTTTGAATAAATATTTCGTTGTGCCGGGGCTCATCGCGATCATAATGATGATCATCGCAGCTCTTCTTACGTCTCTTACCATCGCTCGCGAATGGGAGAGAGGGACCATGGAACAGCTTATCTCGACGCCGGTAAAAGCGGACGAACTGATCATCGGGAAATTCATTCCTTATTTTGTAATAGGTTTTGTGGATCTTTTGATCGCTATTATTATGACCAAATATGTTTTTATGGTGCCGCTGGAAGGGAACATCTTTTTGCTTATTGTCTTAAGTTCGTTGTTTTTGACCGGAGCACTGGGGCTCGGTATATTTATCTCGACTGTTGCGAAGAGCCAGCTTATGGCAAGCCAGATGGCGATGCTTGTAACGTTCATCCCGACTTTTCTTCTTTCAGGATTTACTTATCCGATCTATAACATGCCGCAAGTGATCCAATATATTACTTATCTGATCCCTGCGCGCTATTTTATCACTATCGTAAGAGGGATCTTTTTGAAGGGCGACGGCTTATCCTCTCTTTGGGATGAGGCGTTGCTTCTGCTTATATTCGCGATCCTCATGGCCGGCGTCGCGATAAAAAAATTCGAAAAAAAGATCGTGGTGCAATAATGAACAAACAGGTATTAACAAATTTTATCAGGGAATTCAAGGCCGAACGCATACTTGCGATCTTGATAAAAGAATTTAAACAGGTAT
>JAQUNB010000144.1 GCA_028717825.1 Candidatus Omnitrophota bacterium | reverse complement strand
GGGCGTTTCTGGTATCGGTAGATCCAAAGAGATTGCAGGAAGCGAAAGATGAGTTCGTGTATGTTCGCCTTATGGAAATGTTGAGATTGGCGCTCCAGCTTGCGTTTAAAGATGAGGTTGATAGAGAGCTACTAAAAAAGGACCATCCCGCGATAGGGATATTTCCGCGGGAGGGGAGCCCGAGAGAATTCACATTTATTCCTTCGGCCGAGCCTTTCGATGTTGATGATATGAGGGATCTCTACGATGCCGAGATCAAAGTTATAATGGACGCGTAATCCGCATGTTTTAGTATATAAACTTTGGGGAAGATCACACATATATGTATATCAAAGTTATTAGGCAAAACAAACTTATATTTAAAAGGATAATAGCGATACTTTTATCGGGTATTTTCCTTCTCGATCAGACTTTGTCTTTTTCGGAACCGGTGAAGTCTGTCCGAAAGACTTTTGTCGGGAATTTGAGCGCCGCGAACAGGTTCAACTCTCCGGTTACGCTCGTATGGGATGAAAAAAAGGAATGTTTTGAGTTCAAAAACGGAGATGCGCTGGAAGAAAAATTTTCTTTTGAAGGCAAGATCGCTTTAATGTCACATCTTTTGGGGCAATTTCTATTAAGACAAAAAGAGTTTTATAACAGGGATATTAACGTGTCCACTGAATTGCTGGAAAAGAAATATGATGATTTTTTAAATAAACTTATCGCATTAAAGAAAACCGGTAATAAAAATTTTGAACCATTCTATTTTAAGCTAACGGAAAACGGTCACGGTCTCAGATTTTGCGGAAGTAATGCACAGATCTCGTTCAGAAATCCTCAGGATGGCAAATTGTATTATCTGTTTGTTTCGTTATCAGATAAGATTCCGTCACTTGGGAAAGGAAACGCAGCTTGCTTGCCGTTGACGAAAGAAAATACATATGTAACTTATGAGATTTTCGGGCCTTTCGATGAGCTTATTGATGATTATAATCCTTTTGCGCCGGGGTTTGTCAACAGCTTAATATACAGATCCCTGCATTATACCGTGATCAGTAGGGGCTCGGAAATGAAACTTGTGTGGGGCAGGGATATTAACGCATGGTCTGTGGTAAATTTTTATCGTTATTTAGCGATTACTTCTCTGGATGATGATGCGCGGGAGGCATATTTTTATTCACTGTTGACTAATATTTTTGCCTCAACATATAACGTAAAGGACCGTGAACTTATTAGAGCGTTAGATATGGTTATTATGAGTGAGGAAGACGGAACAATTGATAAGATCGTTGTAGGTGTAAAGTTTTTCTGTTATCTTTGCGAAAAAAATGGGATAACACAAAAAGATCTTTTAAAACTGAAAACCATACTTGACGAGATAGAGGACACCGCTAAGAAGGAAGATATTAAAATAGCGTATCTCGATTCTTTCGATTTTGTATGGGATATAGTAATGCGTGTTACTTTATATGAATCAGAAAAGGCGGACTTTAGGCGGGTTGAGAATAACGCAATGAGAAAGATCGAGGAGAGGTTCGCGGGAGATCTTAAACGGAATGCTGATTCTGCGCAAAACATATTTAACGGCATTAGTAGCGTTACCGATAAAATTAAGGATGAAAGTTCGGCTAAGGGGGCTTGGACAAAAATAGCAGAAAGGGAGTGGGCTGTATATAAAAGTACGATGTTTTATAAACCATCGGAGCTGTATGTGTTTGAAGAAATGTTGGATAATTATGTTACAAGAAGAGAAGCAAACCCTGTAGTTGACCGCAATCTTTATTCTTATCAACTGTTCACCTTGGCGGCAATGTTTAAGCTGGAAAAAAATGATTATGCCGAAGGTAAAAGACTTTTAGTGAAGGCTTCTAGGAAACTGGACCAGAGTGGAAAGACAAGTGCCGAGGCTGAAGTTATATTTGCAAAGTCCCAGTTGCATTATTTAATGGCTAAGGTTTGCGCATACGAGAGAGATTATGAGAAAGCGCAACAGTTTTGCAAAGAAGCAATAACGACGCTGGCAAGACTGGTAAATAATAGCAATAAAGAAAGGAATCAGATAATCCCGGAATATTTGATCGAAATGGTCTTTTTTGACGCGGAATTGCTTTTATCGCTTGGTAAATGGGAAGATGCGAAAGCGGAAGCGGCACATTTGCTCTTTTTGCTTAATTTTGGGGCAAATGTTGATTGCTTGAGCTTTGACGAAAGACGGCAAGTTATAAGTGGTTTTAAGGTGTTTCTAGACGCGTATTTAAAAGGCTACAGAGAATATGGGGATAGAGATGAAATGGGGGAAAAAGCGAGAATGTATGTTTGTAAGGCAAAGGCGTGCGATGAGGACGGTAAAGCCCGGAGTAATGTCCTGAATATCTATAATATATGGTCTTTTGTAGTGGATGATGACCTTGATAAAGCGTCCGAAGAATTTCTGAAATTAGAAAACATCGATATGCCTTTAACGATTAATGATGCCGTTACCTTTATCCGGATCGCAAAGTTATTGGCACAATACTGCATCGAAAAAGGAGAAAAAGATAAAGCGCAGGAGATAGTAGATCTCGCAAAAACGAAAATTAAGGATAATGAAAATTCTTTTCCGGAGAAAGTAGATATCCTGTTTGAAACTCTTCCCGACCAAAAGGTGAGCCGTAGAAAAAGGATAACGGATATTAGGGGCATGCTGGGCGGACTCGAAAAAGAAAACGTTGTTACATCCGCCGAGAGAATGGCCTTGATCTTTATGGAAATGGAACAGGATTTTAGTGATAACGGCCAGAACGTTATATTTGATAAAGATGGCGAGCTGAAGGATCACGCGAGGAGTATTATAGATCTTTGTTCCGGTAACGAAACCGGGGTCGAAATATATAAACTGCTTGAACTGGAATACAGGTGGCACACAAAAAATGAAAGAGAAAGATTTTTGGAAACCCTAAAAAGAATATTTGATAGTCCGATACCTTCGTTGGCCGCAAGATTGGAAATACTTCATTTTTTAGTGTATGTCGAAGAAGGGGATGATATGGATCTTGAATTTTTTTATCAAGCAGAGAAAACGCTTAAACCTATTTTTTGTGAAAAAGGGGATAAGAAGAAAACGCCAGCAGAAAGGGCAAGAGAATTGCTCAAAGTTATTACACAAAAGTTATCTAAAGAGGAAGCTCTTGAGCTGGCAAAGAATTATTTAAGTAAAGGTGAAATGGCGGAGGTGCTGGTAACGGTCAAGGCAGTTTTTGAAGGATATAATGGGAAATTTGATGATAGCTCGGAAAAAATATTAGTCACATGTCATGAATGCGCGAGATTATTTATCGAGGCAAAAAGTTATTATGAGGAGTTAAATTTTGAAAAGGCATCGGAATCTGTTAAGTCCTCAATTGGGGTCGCAATGTTTTTGTGCGAGTTGGAATATAAAGATGAAAAACTTATTTATAAGGGCACAGCAGGGGATGGCAACAGCCAAATGCGAGATATAAATATATTTAGGGGTTATTGCAAAAATACCAAAGCGGAATGTGACAACATACAAAAACTATTTGACGCGGAAAAATCTTATAAGTCGGGAGATTATGACGGGGCAATTAGGCTTACAAAAGAAGTTGATGATAAACCGGCACGAGCTTTTTTGAAAAAGGTCCAGAGGGTAGCTGCCGCGGCACGTAGCAAAAATCCAGAGAAGGAATTAGCTCCTCTTTTAGGGAAATATCCGGGCGACGGAAGAATAAAAGAGCTGCTTGATGAGATAGACAGACAGAAAGAGCTGGAGAAGGTGGCGGGGAACTCATTAGCGCATGTAAACGCTTTACTTAAAAGAAGTACTATTACGAAAGAAGAAGTAATATCTATATCACAAGCTATAACAAGATCTTTTTGTGATGTGGGTTTTACAAATACAGCCTTTGATGTGTTGATAAGGGCATGTGATAAATTTGTTAATTGTGGTTTGTATGATGAGGCGACAGGGCTATTGGATGCCAGCGAAAAATATATAACTGACGAAAATAAGCGAAAACAACTTTGTTCGAGAAAAAGCGGGATCGAGGCTAAAAGATCCCAGGCCTATCGTGAACAGAAAAAGAAAGACGCTTTGGCTAGGCTTGTAGCGCTCGAAACGACTATTAGCAGAAATGATCTGAAGGAAAAAGATTTTGACAGGGTGCTTAAGGGGATCAAAGAGGCGGTAATAGATATAGGGTGTGATCCTTTGCCGCTCAGGATCTTTATGCGAGCCATAAAGAAGGCC
>JAQUNB010000143.1 GCA_028717825.1 Candidatus Omnitrophota bacterium | reverse complement strand
CTGTATAAAGCGCTGGGTATTTTCCTTCCGCTTATTACCACAAATTGCGCGGTTTTGGGGCTCACACTTTTTATGGTGCTGAGGAACTACGGCTTTCTGGAATCGATGGTTTTTGGTTTTAGCTCGGGGCTTGGGTTTACATTGGCTCTTGTGATAATGGCAGGCATAAGAGAGGAACTCGCTTTCTCTGATATTCCGGAACCGCTTAAAGGAACGGGTATAACGCTCATATTGGCGGGATTATTGGCACTCGCGTTCATGGGGTTCGGCGGGATGATAAGCGGTTAGCCGGCGTTGAGGAGCCAAAAAATAGGCGTGAATAAAGGTAAAATATTATGGATGTTTTAATGATAGCGGCTGTTGCAAGTATGTCCACGCTCGCGGTTATTTTCGCGGCGATACTTGCTTTCGCTGACAAAAAACTTAAGATCGAAGAAGACCCTAAGATCGAAAGAATAACGGCTATTCTGCCCGGGGTGAACTGTGGCGCGTGTGGTTATTTGAGCTGCCACGATTACGCGAAACATATAGTTGAGGAAGATGTAAACCCCGCTAAATGCCGTGTTGTCGGAGACGAACAAAGAGCGGAAATATGCAGTATAATGGCAAGGGAAGCGCCGGCCGTTATCCCGAAAGTGGCGCTTGTACGATGCGCCGCCCGGTGGCCCGAGAAAAAAAGGGCCTGCGAATATAAAGGGGCAAGGACGTGCAGGGACGCGAATATCATTTTCGGCGGCGGTATGTTTTGCCAATACGGATGCATAGGGTTCGGCGACTGCGTCTATGTGTGTCCTTTTGACGCATTAGGCATGAAAGACGGCCTTCCAATAGTGAACTTAAAAAAATGTACGGGATGCGGGAAATGCGCGGCGGCTTGCCCCCGAAAGATCATTAAAATAGAAGAAAAACCGAACGACACACTTTTTTATGTAGCTTGCAATTCGCATGACGACACGGCCAGAGTAAAAGAGATCTGTAGTGTCGGGTGCATCGCCTGCGGCATCTGTGAAAAGTTATCTCAAGAAAGATTTTTTATCGTCAAAGACAACCTTTCGGAAGCGGATTACTCCAAGCAAACCAAAACGGCCGGCGCGGAACTCGAGCGCCTCGCGTCCAAGTGCCCGACGAAGGTGATTAAGAGATATTAACGGAAACGATTCGTTAGTAGGTAGTATGTGGTATGTAGTACCGGAAACGATACATTTCACGAGGGACGACCGCTCGCTTCGCTCGCTAGGACGATGGACGGGCGTGACTAGTGGCTCGTGTCTAGTCGTTCGGGTTTCGGGGTTCGTGTTTCGACCCACGGCCCACGTTACGAGGGACGAAAGACGAGGGACGAATTTCTGGCAGATGGTATTTGGCATATGGCAGTTGGCAGACCACAAAGGTCATTGCGAGCGTTTTTTGCGAAGCAATCACGTTCTTCCGTGAAAGAACGAGATTGCTTCGTCGCATAGAACGCTCCTCGCAATGACAACAAGGGTATTTATAAAATAGATACTATCCACAAGTTACTAGTCACGAACCACACGAGGACCGTGGGTCGAGAAACGCGAAGCACCGGTCACGCACTTGATAAATCCGCCAAAACGGCATATAATGTGTAACCCAACGGATAAAATCAATAAAAGGCAAAGGATTTATGAATATAGCGGTTTTCGTTTCAGGCACGGGCAGCAACCTGCAGGCCTTAATAAACGCTGAGAAAAAAAAGAAACTCGCCGGCGCGAGCCTTGCGCTTGTTGTATGCGATAAACCCGGCGCATTTGCCTTGGAACGCGCTAGAAAAGCAGGTATCGAAACCTTTGTTCTGGAAACGAAGGGCTTCGATTCGCGCGAGAAGTATGACGCGAAAATAATCGAAAAGTTAAAAGAAAAACACATAGAACTCGTTGCGCTTGCCGGGTTCATGAGGATTCTGAGCGAACGATTCGTAAAAGAATATGAGGGGCGGATAATGAACGTGCATCCGGCTCTGCTTCCCGCGTTCAAGGGGGCGCACGGGATAAAAGACGCGTTTGATTCCGGCGTAAAAGTAACGGGCGTTACGATGCATTTTGTGACGAACGAACTCGACTCGGGGCCCGTCATACTTCAAAAAGAAGTAAGGATCGGCGCGAAAGATACGCTTTCGAGCCTCGAGAAAAAGATCCATGCCGTAGAACACAAGTTGTATCCCGAGGCGGTCCGCCTTTTTGTGAAGGGAAAACTCAAAATAACGGACGGCAAGGTGAACATACAGTAGTAGAGGTAAAAATAATTAAAATAGAAAAGGAGTCTAAGATGTCAACCAAGATTAAAACAGTAGTAGGTCGAGAAATACTTGATTCAAGAGGGAACCCCACCGTCGAAGTGGACGTAGTGCTTGAAGACGGCAGTTTAGGCAGAGCCGCCGTTCCAAGCGGGGCGTCGACAGGCGAGCACGAAGCCGTTGAGCTCAGGGACGGCGACAAAAAACGATATTTAGGAAAAGGCGTGTTAACCGCTGTCGGTAATGTCAATGGCGAGATCTTCGCGAAAGTAAAGGGGATGGACGCCGAAGACCAGAAGAAAATAGACCAGACCCTTATCAAACTTGACGGCACTGCGAATAAAGGGCGATTAGGCGCTAATGCTATCCTCGGCGTATCGATGGCGTGCGCGAAGGCCGTCGCGGTAAGCAAAATCGTTCCGCTTTTCGAGTACATCGGCGGGAAGAAAGCGAACATCCTGCCTATTCCGATGATGAATATCCTTAACGGCGGCAAACATGCCGATAACAATGTGGACCTTCAGGAGTTCATGATCATGCCGATAGGCGCGCCGTCTTTTAGGGAAGCGATAAGATGGGGGACGGAAGTGTTCCATAGCCTAAAAAAACTGTTGCACGCTAAAAAACTTTCCACCTCAGTTGGTGATGAGGGCGGTTTCGCGCCGGACTTGAAATCCAACGAGGAAGCGGTCGAAGAAATACTCGCCGCGATAGAGGCAGCGGGATATAAAGCGGGTAAGGACATCAGCATCGCGCTGGACCCGGCAGCAAGCGAATTTTATAAAAGCGGGTTCTATGTTCTTAACGCCGAGAAACAACCGAAAAAAACATCAAAAGATATGGTCGATTTTTACGCTAACTGGGTAGATAAATATCCGGTAATTTCGATCGAGGACGGCCTTGCTGAGGACGATTGGGACGGCTGGAAAACACTCACGGAAAGGATCGGGAACAAGATCCAGCTCGTTGGAGACGATCTTTTCGTGACGAACACCGAAAGATTGGAAGAAGGTATTAAAAAAGGCGTGGCGAACTCGATACTTATTAAGGTGAACCAGATCGGTACTCTAACGGAAACACTCGCCGCGATAAGCATGGCCAAAAAAGCGGGTTATACCGCAGTAATGTCGCACCGTTCGGGCGAAACAGAAGACACCACGATAGCGCATCTCGCTGTTGCCACAGGCGTCGGCCAGATAAAGACAGGTTCCACGTGCCGTACCGACCGTATCTGCAAATATAATGAACTGATGCGGATCGAGGAACTATTGGGCAAAAAAGCTGTTTATCCCAAATTTCGCGGTAAAAACTAAACATACTATATGGAAAAAAAGAAAATAATATGGTACGTAGTTATTTTGTCGGCTCTTATTTGCGTAATATTCCTTCCGGGACTTACGGACCTGCATAAATTACGCGCGGAGAACGAGAAACATAAAAAACGGATACAACTTCTGGAGGAACGGAACGACGAACTCAAAGAGGAACTCCTCCGCCTCCAGAAGGATCCGGTCTATGTCGAGAAAAAAGCGCGTGAAAAACTCGGCATAGTGAAAAAAGGAGAGATAATTTATAAAGGGCCGAGTAAAAAGAAATAGATGGGGACGATTGGTTAGTATATCGTATGTCGTATATCGTGCCGATGGGAACGAGAGACGAACTTTTGGCAGATGGCATTTGGCATATAGCAGAGCGCATGGTGGGTCGAAGGTTACATAATGTTACATAAGGTTAATTGAGGTTAATTTAGGTTGCACTTATCGCGATACGTAACCTCTTGTAACATTAATTAACCTAGAGTAACCTCATGTAACCTTAAAACGACTAGTCACAAGACACTAGAGACTAGACACTAACGACGTGGGCCGGGGGCCGTATCCCGTGGGCCGATACTAGTCACCAGCCACGCACTCCGTCTACCGGCTGGCACTTTATGGACCGCCCCCGATTATACTCTTGGGCTATCGGGCAAGGAT
>JAQUNB010000142.1 GCA_028717825.1 Candidatus Omnitrophota bacterium | reverse complement strand
CAGCTCTTGGTAAGCTTTGTCGACTTCTTCTCTGAATGGCGAATTATGAGGTATGATCTTAAGCAGTACTTTGATAAATTTTTCTAACCTTTCCTTGTTACCCTGCCCATCCAATGTTTTTAATGTTTTGCTTAATGTATTAAACAGACATTTATATTCTTGGTTTATGACAAACAACTGTTGCGTTACGCCTGTAGCTGACGCTTGGTATAAATCTCCCAGCTTCCGCAGGGGGTGCCGCTTGTCTCTAGCTTGTTTCCCTACCTGTTCAGCCAGATCAGCATCTATGTATGTCCCGGACCATTCATCTCCCCATTCGGCGTTTTCTACAATAATCATCAATAATTCATTGCTTAATAATTCCTCCCATGCCTTGGTACCCTCCCCTGCCACAGTTTCACATAAATAGTTAAGTGCTTTATATTCTTCCCTTGCCGGTCTTGTTTCGCCGTTTTCCGCGATAATGGCCAGCAGTTTATCGCTCAACAAATAACCGTAAGCACCTGTTTTGTCTTCTGCCGCTTTTTCGCATAAGGAGTTTAGATCCTGGTAGTCTACCGTTGCTGAATTATGTTTGGATTTTATCGCGATGGTGGTCAATGTCTTAATACTCAGCAACCCCCTATAAACGCCGGTTTTATCTTCTGCCGCCGCTTTGCATAGGCCATGAAACCGGTCGTATGTTATACCACCGTTCATGGGATCCTCCAGAAGAACAGCAAGTAATTCAATACTCGCTAATTCTTTATAAGTGCCGGTTCTATCTAAAATCGCGCTTTTGCATATTTCGCCTAAACTATTGTATGGATTATTGTTTGGCCCGGCATTACGCTCTTTTGCAAGATTGTTCAATAATTTTATGATCTCTTTCCCAGCTGTTTTCGGTTTAAATCTGATCGATGCATTTTCTATCGTTCTTATAATCTGTTCCGCCGCTGACCGCGCTGCTTTTTCCTTGTTTTCCGGGCATTCATTCGTTATCCATTCTTCGACCTTTTTCCTCACGGCTTTAATGTCTATCTTTTCATCCGGGAATCCTTTGCTCGTTGTACCGGACATGTCCACACCGGCCGTTGCGCCCTCAGAAACCGGCTTCGTAAGATCCTCAAAATTATCTTCAGGATCTTCACCGGGTACCCCCGCGCCCACGCCGTCGGGGAATGTTTTATCGAGCAAGCGGAGAAGCGCCTCGTCAACTTTTGTTCTGAGCTGATATCTGTGCGGGACTATTTTCGCAAGATACTGGACGAACCCCATATCGTTTGCGAGTTCTGTTTCGGTGAGTATATATTCCATGCTTGACAATATCACACTTTTAAGATCCTTCTTCCCTTCCAGCTCTTTCATTAAAGCGTCGACTGCTTTCCGGAGATCGTTCCCTTCAAAAAATCTGAGTTTTGCCGCGATGCGGTATTTTACGCGGGCAGAGCGGCTCGTTTTAAATTTATCTATCAACATATCGACATTTTCCAATTTTTCCACGGATGGTTTGACTTTTTGCCCCTCATAAGATTTCAGGACCCGTCCTATCTCTCTTAGGATCGATCTATCGTTTTCTTCCGCTCCCTCACTTAATCTTGCCAGAAGCGCATCTACGGCTTTTTGCGCATTTTCTCCCTTTTGCCCTTCCATGTAGTCCACTACTTTTCTTCTAATATGCGGGTGTATATTATTTAAGCTATGTATAAGAATATCAATCGGCGGATTTATCCCTTCTCGCCTGTAATCCGACAAAGTCCAGTCTATCGCGCCATAAACATCATTATCTCGGGGGTCTTCCTTCACAAATCTCCGCCATAATGGTGTTACGGCTTTTCGTGCCTCTTCTCCGCGCAACTGTCTTAGACCTGTCGCCGCCCTATATCTTACTGTCGGGTATGCATCATTTAGGCTTTTTACCAGAGTATCAACTGATAAATTTACCCCTTCTTGTCTGTAAACCCAGAAGGTCCCCTCCATTGCTTCATAAACAACATTTTCTTTGGGGTTTTCTTTCACATATATCTGCCATAATAATGTTACGGCTTTCCTCGCTTCATCCCCGTGAAAAGCCCTCAAGCCTATCGCCGCCAGATATCTTACTGCCGGGTTGGCGCTTCTCAGCTGTTCTATTAAACCGTTCAAATTCATACCGGTTTTTTGTACCCGTATTTTGAAGTCCCCGCTGTCATAGCAGTGTAAAATATCGATCATTGAATTCAGGGTCTCTCCGTTCTGCTCTTGTCTTGCTGCCCAATATAATCGTTCCGTCACTTTTATTTTTTTCCCTAGTCGTGTTCCGAAATTCTTTAAATTTTCCGCCGCTTCCTGTTTTTCTTTGGCGTTACCGGTTTTTAGTTGTTTTATCAGAACATCAATATCATCCGCGGAGGCATCCGGGAAAGGTTTCGCGAGAGTTTCCTCGCCATCGGTTAAACCTTCTTCTTCTCCTTCTCCGTCAGGAAATTCTTCAGATAGATACTTGAACGCAGACGCTTCGACCTCTTTTCTGATCTCCCATTCTTGCGGAATGATCCTCATAAGCGCTCGTAAAAATTTTTCTTGCTTCGCGGTATCGCCTGAAACACGCGTATATTTTAAGTATGCGCTTGCTTCGTCTAAAAATAATGCAAATGCGGACTCACCGTTGGGATTTATTGTCTCCTTAACCGCCGTTTTGTATAAAGATCTATACTCTTCGTATGCCTTTATCATCTCATCCACGGCTCTTCTTCTCATTATGCCGCTATCGACAGGGTTTGGTCCTTGAGTTTTATCTTCTTCCTCTATTTTTTTCCCTGCGCTTTGCGCAATGGCGATCAAAAGCCCTTTATTCACTATATCTTTATAAATACCGGCCGTATCCTCGGCTACTGCCGGGGCATCTGTTGTTGCGGCTTCCCATAGGTTTCTGAACGCTTCGTATGAACTATCGTCAGATTGTACAAGCACAGGTAACAATTCCGTTTTTACTATTTTTTCACAAACACCTGTCCGGTCTTCTGCCGCCATCTCGCACAAAAATCTGAGAGTTTTATATGTGTTTTTTATTCTAATACCGGTGTATTCCTTAATTGTCTTGCCGTTCTTCAACAGCTGATGCCATACCATATTTCCGGCCCTCTCCCCCTCGGGCCATGTCTCGTAGAGATTTTCGTGCGCTTGGTTTTCCACGTCTAGAGACGTTTTAGCTACTTTGGCAATATTGGTCAGGGTTCCATTATTTATTATGTCCGTGAAGGTGCCTGTCGTATCCTTTGCTGCGGCTTCGCACAAGTCCCCGAGTTCCTTGTATGCTTCCGCAACGTTCCCGGGGTTTTCTGAAATAACGGTTAGTAGTTCAATGCTTAATAGTTTTTCATAAGCACCTGTTTTATCCTTTGCTGCTGCTTCACATAAACGTTTAAACTCAACACTTACGGTTTCTTCGCTTGGAACTTTCGCATAAGAAATATTTGCCGCAAGATTGCGGAACAGCTTTCCTGCTTCTTCTTTGGTCGTTCTCGGATCAAAAGAAATAGCTTTATTTTGAATAGCCAAGAAAAACGCCCCCACCACATCTCTAGCGGCTTCCTTTGCAACTTCGGGACACTCGCCTGAACCAATCCATCCCTCGATCTCAGACTTGATGCCCTTAAGGTCAACTTTTCCCCCCGCATCCGGAAAGGGCATTGCGAGGGTTTCGGACATACCTATGCGGGGTGTCGCCGCTTCAAATGCCGGCACCGTGAGATCTTCCCAATCCGTCCCTCCGGCGCTATCGGGCTTATCCGGCTCCCTGCCGTCAGAATACATGTTGTCAATAAGACTAACGGCCAGCTTGTTTACGTCTTCTCGTAAATGCGAATCCTGTGGGAGGTTCTGCATAAGCAACTTAACAAATTTTTCACATTTTTCAAGATCTCCTAGACCATGCAGGTTTTTTGCGTATTCCAATAACGCGCGGGAAAGACCATCTTTTCCTTTTTTGTAATCGGCCGTTTCGGGTGGGGTTTTTCCTGCAGCTATTGCTTCACACAAGATCCTCAAAGATATATATTCGTCTGCTATCCAGCCATCACTACCCCCATAACGCGCGATGGCGTCTAATAGGCCAACGCCCATTAACTCTTTAAAAACACCGGTCTTATCTTTTGCTGCTGCCTCAAATAAGTTAATAAGCGCATGGTATGCTTTATTGCCGCTTGTACTATAGGTTGGTGCCTTCCCGAGTTTGCGCATTAATTCCCGAACATTATCTATTGTAAGTCCCGTTA
>JAQUNB010000141.1 GCA_028717825.1 Candidatus Omnitrophota bacterium | reverse complement strand
CCACCTATCCCTATAATAACAATCGCATCGGAATTTGTGATCACACCTTTTGCGATCGACTCTATCTCCCCCATCAGACGATCATCTGATTCACGCGGTATATCTATCCATCCCACCGAACCCTCGCCCTGGCTGTTCTTATCAGTTAAAAGGCTATGGGCTTTTTCTACTTCCAGCCCTATATTTTTGATCTCTTCGTCGGAAATAAAATTTTTCGTATATTTCGTATCTAGGATCACCTTTTTTGCCATATGCCCACCTTATATGGTTGTGTTTTATTAACTTCCGGGGCGGATTTTTCGGAAAAGATTATAATATCCCGATATCTTCGCCTTAAAGTGAAAAGGTTTTTCCATATCCGAATTGGTTACTTTCACTCTTTTAAGCTCATACACATCGGTATTGCCCCTGACAAGGCCTCTATTCGTGGTACATGCCCCCTTATATCCGGATTCGGCAACTATTCTTTTGATATTTTCGTTGAACCCTCCCGTGGGATAACAAAAATATTTTACTTCTCTTCCCGTATTCTCTTCGATATCTTTTTTGCTTCCATCTATTTCAGCCCTCAACTTATTATCATCGGTCACTTCCGGCAAATAAACATTATTTCTTGTGTGTCCGCCGAAATCTATATTGTTCTTCGCCATTAGTTCAACTTGGTCCCAATTAAGATAATTTTCGCGTTTATCAACACTCCCCGTAATGAGAAAAATAGTCGCCGGCATATTATATTTAACGAGCACAGGAAAAGCATTGATATAATTATCTTTCAGCCCGTCATCAAATGTAACTACAACCGTTTTGGGCATGAACTTTACGCCGCTGGCGATAGCGTCGACAAGCTTATCCAATGAAATTACCGTATATCCCCGATCATGCAAAAAGGTCATCTGTTTTTTGAAGTTTTCAGGGGAAACATACAAAGTATTCCCTTTAACATCCCCAACGGCATGATACATAAGTATTGGGACCACACGTTGGGGCTTTATATAGGACAAATAGAACACAGCCCCCAAGACAAGCACGGCAACAGCCGCTACCATCAAAAATGACCTTCTGCGTATTTTCACAGCGTTTTCCCCCATGATATACCGACCTCATAAAAATAATCTTATTGCCGCACACAAAAAACAACCCCCTGACAAAAAGAACAGCTCTTATGCGAGGGGGCTAAAGGTATTCCAAGAAAAATATACAATCATCATTCAATTATTATTATCGCGTCAACGGGACACTTTCCGGCCACATCCTTGGCCTCTGTTTCCTTTTCCCGGGGTATATTGTTTAAGCTACATACGGCTACACCACGTTCCGTTTTAAAAATTCCGGGTGCCATCTGAACACACAAAGAACAACCAATACATTTTTCCTTATCAACTGATGCTTTCATTGTTTTAACTTCCTTTCCTTATTACAACTATAATAAAAATATTGTTATAGTCAAATTTAATATACTTTCCAGCGGAAAATTCCGGCATGACCGTATTTTTCTACACATCCCAAAGGGACCAGTTGCCTCCGCCCAATAGGACGATCGAAAAGCATGAACCGATCACAAGCAGGTAGTTCTCAAAATTTTCTTCTTGAAGATAAAAGCCATAGACAGCGCTGGCTTTATACATAAAAACTATTACCGAGATCATCACTACTGCCGCCGCCAATCTTGTCAAAATACCAAAGATAAGGCATAATCCGCCGACAAACTCAACGATCGCCCAGATCTTCGCTATGAGATACGGGTTGTACAAAAAGCCCAACCCTTCGATCATTTTTGCCGTCCCCTCAAGCCCGATACCATTGAACATGCCAAAAAGTTTTTGTGCCCCATGCATTGTGAATATTATACCTATCATGAGCCTGAGAATGAAAACGGATAAATTTATAATATTTTCTTTACGCATTTTTTCTCCTCTATATTGCCCACCGTATCGAATAAAAAACCGCTTATTTATTTTATTTTATATCAATGGGAGAGAAACGCAAGAAATTTTACCAGGATTTTTCCCAGGAACAATCTCATAAAAACCTTTACCGTCATTGCGGGAAGTCTCGCCACCAAAGGTGGCGGACAACACGGCTCTTCGTCAAGTTTAGGCCTTTGTCCTGAATTTATTGAAACGAAGTAATTTTCTTCTTTACGTAAATGTAGGGCACAGTCGCGACTGTGCCCTACAAATACAACAAATGGGTGCAAATGCGTGGGAACAGGCATGCCTGTTCCCTACGTTTCATTCGAGTCCAGGGAACGGTTTGAAACCGTTCCCTACGCAAAAAACGTCCGCGATAACACCGTTGCATGACTCCTAATAAAAATTGTGTTAAATATTTGCAAGAATTTGCGCGGTTTTGTTGTCTATATATTGTAGGGAACAGGCATGCCTGTTCCCTACAAAAGTAGAAATATCATTTAACATACTATGATACCTTTTTTACAAAAAACATTGTATTCTTTGGCCGACTTGCTACTTCCGGCTATTTGTCCCCTTTGCGGCAAAAACAATATTCCGCACCCGGAAAGTTTATGCAGTACTTGTGAAGGAGAGATACTTCTCGGACGGGTACCGCCCCTTACTCGAACGGACTCCGTTCCCGAAATACTATCTTGCCGGTTCTATGAGGGCGCCGTAAGAAAATATATTAAAGAACTTAAGTATTCCGAACGGCATACTTTAATAAACGTCTTCAATAAGATAATATATTATTTTATTGAGAAAGATGAATTTTTTTCACATAAGATCGATCTGATAATCCCCGTTCCCCTTCACAGAACAAAACATAAAAAACGTGGGTTTAACCAAAGTGAATTAATAGCCGCGATACTTTCACAAGCGCTAAATGCCCCTTCCCTATCATATATCCTGTTAAAAACCAGACGGACCCACTCTCAGGCGGGTCTTTCACGAGAAAAGAGAATAAAAAACTTAGCCGGTTCTTTCGCGGCAGGTAACATAGAAACAATAAAAAACAAATCCATACTTCTTGTAGATGATGTCATTACAACAGGCGCGACACTCGATACATGCGGAAGCGTGTTGTTAAGAGCAGGAGTAAGATCGGTAAGGGGTTTTACGCTGGCGAAGGTGGCGTGACTTGTACATCGTATCTCGTATTTCGTATCTCGTCATTTGCACTATAAATATGTCGCTTCCGTCGGCACGATATACAATATGCGAGATACGATATACGATAATATAATCAGCTTTTTTTATTGATGTAATAGATCCCTATGCCGGCAAAGATAATATTACTGAGCCATGCAGAGAGGAAGGGAGGCAAGGTTCCGCCTTTACCGAGAGCCAGACATATCGCCATTACGGGTAGAAACAGGATCGCGACCGTTATGCCGCGCGCCATGCCAATAAGAGCGTTCGCCCTCCCTGTTTCTATACTAAAAGGGACACCAACCAGAACCGTGATCATGGCAGTGAAAGGAAAAGATAATTTATAGTTAAGGTCCACGAGTAGTCTTCGTACCGTCGAACTCGAACTCGTGTTAAAAACCTTTAAATATTTTTTCAGTTGCGCGTAACTCATGAATTTCGGGTCCCATTGATTATTCACGAAATCCTTAGGCTTTTCACGTATCTCGATGCGTTTTTCCTTAAACATTTTAGGTTCCCCGATAAAATTGCCGTTAGGGCTCAGTTTAAAGACCAGCACATCTTTCCCCATCCAATTTTTCCCGTCTATCCATCGAACATAGCGCGCGCTGATCTTCTCTATAGTATTATTAGACTGGTCTTGTTTGTGGATTATGACATTCTCCAGGGTTTTAGTACCGGGGGCATATGCTCTGGCAAAGATAATTTTGTTGTCTTTTCCGTATACAGCAATATCTTTCACCAAAAACTTATCCTTTTTATCGCCGCACTCTAATTCTTCCTGACGTATCTGATTAGCTTTCGCCATCGTAGAAGGAACAAATTTATCATTTATTATAAAGGTCGCCAAACACAGTACGAACGTGGCCAGCATAACCGGCCTCAATAGTTTCCATAAACTCACACCGCTTGCGATAACAGCCGTGATCTCGTGGGTTTTGCTCAAAGAATTAAACACATAAACAGCGCTCAATAGACACGCAAAAGGGATCATATTCACGAACGCGAAAGGTGCCAGATAAAAATAGAACGCGAAAATGCTCGCGAACGGTATGTTATGTTTAAAGATATCGTCTATAAAGCCAAGAATGTCGCCTATAACGCCAAGAACTATAAGCAAAGTTATACAAAGAAAAAAGGCTCCGATAAAATTTGATAGGACATATTTTTCC
>JAQUNB010000140.1 GCA_028717825.1 Candidatus Omnitrophota bacterium | reverse complement strand
TTTTTCGGCGTTCTTGACCATTTTGTCTATCTCCTCCGGCGAAAGTTTCTTCGGCGCCGTAATACGGATAGACTGTTCCTTTCCTGTCCCGAGATCTTTAGCGGACACATGAACTATCCCGTCCTTGTCGATATCAAATCCAACTTCTACCTGCGGGACGCCTCTCGGAGCAGGCGGTATTCCCACAAGATCGAATCTCCCGAGTTCCACGTTGTCATTGGCCATCTGGCGCTCGCCCTGTAAAACTCTTACGGTCACAGCCGGCTGGTTATCCGCGGCGGTCGAGAATATCTGGCTCTTTCTGGTCGGTATAGTCGTATTCCTGTCTATAAGTTTTGTGAATACTCCGCCCAGAGTTTCTATACCCAAAGAAAGCGGCGTAACATCAAGGAGAACCACATCCTTTGTCTCTCCCGTGATTATGGATGCCTGCACCGCCGCCCCCATAGCCACACACTCCATTGGATCTATACCGCGTTCTATCTTTTTTCCAACGTAATCCTCAACAAATTTCTGGATTATCGGCATTCTCGTAGGACCGCCGACCATGATTATCTTGTCGATATCCTTGGATGTTAGTTTCGCGTCTTGCAGCGCTTGGTGCATCGGCCCTTTGCATCTTTCTACGATCGGACCGACAAGCTCTTCCAACTTGGCCCGATTAACCGTCATCGTCATATGTTTCGGCCCCGATGCGTCTGCCGTTATAAAAGGAAGATTGATATCGGTTGTAAGCGTGCTTGAGAGCTCGATCTTGGCTTTCTCCGCGGCTTCACGCAATCTCTGCGCGGCGATCTTGTCATTTCTTAGATCGATGCCCGTCTGTTTTTTAAAATCATCCGCGATGTAATTAATGAACACGTTATCCATATCGGTTCCGCCGAGTTGTGTATCACCGTTAGTCGAAAGAACTTCGAACCCGCCTTCCGCCCACATTTCCATTATCGTGACGTCAAGCGTTCCTCCGCCGAAATCGAACACCATGATCTTGAGCTCTTTACCGACCTTGTTCAAACCATATGCCAGACACGCGGCGGTCGGTTCGTTGACTATCCTGAGGACCTTAAGGCCCGCTATCTCTCCGGCGTCTTTTGTCGCCTGTCTCTGGTTATCATTGAAATAAGCGGGAACGGTGATCACCGCTTCCTCGACTTTTTCTCCTAAATACGCCTCGGCATCTTGTTTTATTTTTTGCAGTATGAAAGCTGAGATCTGCTGCGGCGCGTATTCTTTTCCATAAATTTTAAATTTAAAATCGGTCCCCATTTTTCGTTTTGCCGCCAGAACCGTCCCTTCCGGGTTTACCGTCGACTGTCTCTTAGCGGGCTCACCTACAAGGCGCTGCCCATCTTTTGTAAAAGCTACTACCGAAGGGAACGCTTTACCGCTTGCAACCCCCGCTCCTTCCGCCGATGGGATAATAACGGGCCTGCCCGCTTCCATCACCGCGGCCGCTGAATTTGAAGTCCCCAGATCTATTCCTATTACTTTTGCCATGATATCTCCTCCTGTTTCCGTCACTGTCATCCCCGCATGTTCTTAGCGGGGATCTAATAAAAATTTTAATGGATTCCCGCTGAACGCCTCTTCATGCTCGCCTTGGCGCGGGAATGACACCGATGGGTAACGCGAATCCCAATCGTCTCTCGTCCTGCTATGCCCTATGCACTTTGCGCTATGCCAAATGCTAAATGCCATCTGCCAGCAATTCGTCCCTCGTCACCACCGGCACTATATACCATAGACGTTCTTCAAATCATCTCGTCCCATCTCAACTATATACGTTCTTAAACCGTGTCGTTCCCGGTACTACAACCGAATCGTTTACGCACCGTTCTTATGCTCTTCTTCCCCGGCTTCCGGCTCATCATTCTTAATGACCCGCACTTTTGCGGTACGGATAACGCGTCCGTTCAGCTCATACCCTGCTTGCAATTCCGCGTCGATGATCCCGTCTTTAGAGGGATCTCCCTTAACAACTTCCAGTGCCTCATGTTTATAAGGGTCGAACTTTGCCCCGACACCTTTGATCCGCTGAAGCCCTCGTTCCTCAAGAAGTTTATGAAGTTGTTTCGATATCATCTCCACCCCTTGATGCAAAAGTGTGAAATCTTTTTTTTGCTCGGCTGATTTAATGCCTCTTTCAAAATTATCAAGGATCTCTATAAGTTCCAGTATAAGGTCCTCGTTAGCGTATTTTATATGCTCGAATTTTTCTTTTTCCAAACGTTTACGCATGTTGTCGCATTCGGCGCGGCCCCTGAGCCAGTTATCATAATACTCATCCCTTTCGCCGGCCTTTTTCTTAAGTTCCTCTATTTCTTTTGCCGACAATTCCGCGGCGCTTACTTTAGGAGCTTCGGTCAAAGGTTCCTTTTCTTTGCAATCTGCTTTCAAATTATTTTTTTTGTTATCTTTATTATTCATCCCGTCTCCCCGATAATCGTCTGTCGTCTCTCGCCACTTGAGGTTAATTCAAGTTAATTAAGATTACATGAGGTTACGTCAAAAACATATATACGTTAAATGCAACCTAATTCAACCTCAATTAACCTTACGTAACATTATGTAACCTTCGTCCATCGTCCTAGCGAGCCGCAGCGAGCGATCGTCTCTCGTCTCTCGTAACCCCTGTCACCTTCATCAGCACGATATACGACATACGAAATACGATATACAGTTCCTAACCCGCATCGTTTTCTTGTCAACTATATACGTTCTTAAATTTCATCAAGCTTCGTCCCCACAACTTCCGACAAAAACTGAACGGTACTTATGGCCAGACCATAATCCATCCTCGTCGGCCCGACAACCCCGATCCTCCCCACCGTTCTGCCGCGCATATTATACCCGCACGTCACCACACTGCAGTCCTCAAGCATATCGGACAAATTCTCTTTTCCTATATAGATATTGAGATCCTTCTTCGGCAATTCTTTTTTCATAAGGGCCGTCAAATATTCCCTATTGGAAAATAACTGTATCACTTTTCTGGTGGTATTTATATTTTGAAATTCCGGTTCTTCCGCGAAAAAATTAAACCCGTCCCAATACACATCGTTCTCGATCGTTTCATCCATGATCGAATCGATTATTTCCAGAACGGAATCAGCAATACCGGTGATCTCTTCGCTGTCGGCCGATCTTTTTTCTACGAGGTTCTTGATCCCGGTAAAAGCCTGCGAAAAAGCCTGCCCCTCATAATTTGTATTGATAAAGTTCGCTATTTTTCGGAGTTCGGCGCTTTCAAGGTCCTTATCCAACTTGATCATATAATTTCGTACATCGTTGGTCATGGTAACAAGAATGGCCAAAATGGTCTCGGCCCTTACTTTAATGAACTCTATCTGCCTTAAATAAAAATCTGAGACGCTCGGCCACATTACGATGCCGGCATTATGAAGTTCGCGGCTTATAAGAAAAGATGTTTTTTCTATTACATTCTTTATCGTGCGGATGCGCGAAATATACTCTTTTTCGAGCTTTTCGGCCCTTTTTCTCTCGATATGAACGTCTGCTTTTATCCTGTCGACATATTTCCGGTAGCCCGTGCTTGTCGGGATGCGCCCCGCCGAAGTATGCGGCTGGGTGATATATCCTTCCTCTTCAAGTTCGGCCATAATATTTCTAATAGTCGCGCTAGAGAGATTGGTCCCCATAAGCTCGGATACCATCTTTGAGCTTACCGGAACAGCGGTGCGCACATATGTATCTATGATATGCTCCAAAACCGCCTGTTTTCTCTCATTTTTATCCCGTATTTTCTCTTTGACCATATATATCCCATTTACCCTATAACAAATTTACGCTATGTAGGGGCGGGCCTTGTGCCCGCCCTATAATTATCTTGGACACCCACAAGGGGTGCCCCTACTATTTGTCAAAGGTATGTCCCTTTTTCACATCCCTATCTTCATAATTTAGCACTCATTATGCTCGAGTGCTAAATTATACCACCGCAAATAATTTTGTCAAGTAGGGGCGAGGTTCCCTTGCCCCTTATCATCAATAGGGCGGGGAAACCCCGCCCCTACATCGTTGGTTACATGTTTTTCAACAATATTAATGATTCCATGCATATGATTCGGCATAACAACGAATTTGTCCAATTCAACATATTCATATTGTTTTTCCAACCATTGCCATGAATTGTAAACAATTTGTCCGATATCATTTAATATCATTTTTGTATTTTTAACATGGCCAAATATGTTTCGATTTCGGGCGGTTCGCGAACCGCCCCTACACGCTACACGCACACTCCCCCGCGCATATCGTAACATAATATGCTCCCGGCTGCGCATAATCATAATTCTTTAACCG
>JAQUNB010000139.1 GCA_028717825.1 Candidatus Omnitrophota bacterium | reverse complement strand
AATAAAAAAGGCACTCTTGCGGATTATTTTACTGGTGAGCCCGGAAACTTTGATATTGTAGCGTTTCAGGCCGTTACGGTCGGAAGCAAAATAATGGACGCTATCCAAAAACTGAACAGCGAGAAAGAATTTACTAAAGCGTATCTTCTTCACGGTGTTAGTGTGCATCTGGCGGAAGCTCTGGCTGAATATGTCCATAACATCGTGCGGACCGAATTGAAACTTAAGAGCGATCAGGGAAAAAGGTATAGCCCCGGTTATCCTTTATGGGAGGACATAAAAGATCAGCAAAAAATATTCAAGCTGCTCGAAGTGGAGAAAAGACTGAACGTGCGCCTCTCTGAATCTTTCCAGATGATCCCCGAAGCTTCAACTACCGCGATGATAATTTATAATGATAGGGCGGAATATTAGAGCGTTGTATATCGTATATCGTGCCCATGGAGACGATAGTTTAGTATGTAGTATGTAGTACCGGAAACGACATGGCAACGGTGGGGTCAGGTCTCACGAAGTTGTCGACATCGAGAGCCCTGACCCCACCGTTGCAAGAACGTATATGGTTGCGATGTAACGAGGCGATTTGAAGAACGTATATGGTATATAGTGCCGGTGATGACGAAAGACGGGCGTGACGCGTGTCGGCCCACGTTACGAGGGACGAAAGACGACCGCTCGCTAGGACGAAGGGCGAATTTTTGGCAGATGGCATATGCCAGAGAGTATGGCGGGACGAAGGACGACGGCGATACGTTTGTATGTAGTATGTAGTACCGGGAACGACACATTTCACGAGGGACGACCGCTCGTTTTGCTCGCTAGGACGAAGGACGATTGAGGTTCGGGTTTCGTGGTTCGTTATCCGGACGTCATTCCCGCGCCAAGGCGAGCATGAAGAGGCGTTCAGCGGGAATCCAATAAAATTTAAGACGACCGCTCGCATTGCTCGCTAGGACGACAGACGAAGAGCGAAAGAGAGCATGTCGAAAAGAGCCACAACAGATGCGAGAAAACGTTACTTTGCTGTAACCGTTTCTAGCAGGAGAATCCACTTCTTAACAAGAAAACCTAGCAAATATATGAGGCGGTTACGAGAAACAGTACTCTGAACAGAAACGGTTTTTCATAGTTTGCAAATTAACATTTTGATTGCAGAGTAAAAGAATAACGAGATACGAAATGCGAGATACGGTAATACAAGGAGGCGACATGGCGGAATGTAAGGCGGGTATGAATAAAAAGAAATGTAATTGTTCTTACGAACCCTGTTCACGTAAGGGCATATGCTGCGATTGTTTGCAGTATCATCTGTCAATGGGGCGATTTCCGGCATGTGTGTTCCCAAAGGATATCGAAAAGACCTACGACCGGAGCATCGAGAAGTTTATTGAAACGTATAAGACGCGGGGAGCGTGGTGGGGAAAACGATAGATTGATATATAGCAGTTGGAGTTAAATGACAAATAACAAAATCCAAATGACAAATGAAATCCAAAATCCAAATACCAAAACTTAGACAAGAATGCGAGTTTTGTTCTTTGTGGTTTGACATTTGTTATTATTTTGTCATTTGAGCTTTGACATTTGTCATTAAATCACCATATGCTAAAATGATGCACGCAATCGAAGGCACTATGTACTACATACCACATACTACATACTAAACCATGGCAAACAAATACTCAGTAATCATAATCGGCGGAGGGCATGCGGGATGCGAAGCGGCTCTTGCCTCGAGCCGTCGCGGCGTAAAAACGCTTCTTATCACGATGAAGCGGGACGCCATCGGCTATACATCGTGTAACCCCTCTATCGGCGGGGTCGGTAAAGGTCAGCTTGTCAAAGAAGTCGACGCTTTAGGCGGGGAAATGGCGAAAGCCGCCGATGCCAGCTGTATACAATTTCGCATGCTAAATTCCTCTAAAGGATACGCGGCGCGATCCTCGAGGATGCAGATCGACCGCAAGATCTACAATACTTACATGAAAAACCGCCTTTCATCACAGGAAGATCTAGATATTCTGGAAGACGAAGCGATAGAAGTGACGGTCAAAACCGGAAAATGTACCGGTGTCAAGACGCGCGGAGGCCGCACGATAGAGTCTCCCAATGTGGTCATTACCACGGGTACTTTTATGAACGGCAGGATCCATATCGGTCTTGAACATTCCTCGGGCGGCCGGCTGGGTGAGGCGGCTTCTCTGGGCCTATCGGACAACCTCGCTTCTCTGGGGCTCAAAGTATCGTCTTTAAAGACCGGGACGCCGGCGCGTCTCGACGGACGGACGATCGATTTTTCCGTCCTCGACAGGCAAGACGGTGACGAACTGATCATCCCATTTTCTTTTTCAACTGAAAAAATAACTTTACCGCAAAGGCCGTGTTTTATTACCAGAACCAATGAAAAGGCCCACGAGATCATTAGAAAGGGCCTGTCGCAATCTCCTTTATACACCGGCAAGATCAAGTCAACAGGAGTGAGGTATTGCCCGTCGATTGAAGATAAAATAATAAGGTTCGCGGAAAGGGATTCACATGTTGTGTTCCTTGAGCCCGAAGGGCTTGATACGGATGAATATTATCCAAATGGTATATCCACCAGTCTTCCTCTCTCTATACAGGAAGAATTTATCCACAGCATTAAAGGGTTGGAAAAGGCTAAAATAAATAAACCGGCGTATGGTATCGAATATGATTATATCGAACCGACGCAGTTAAAACCAACCTTGGAAACAAAACTAATAGAAGGTCTTTTTTTAGCTGGGCAGATAAACGGGACAACCGGCTATGAGGAAGCCGCCGCGTTAGGTCTTATCGCGGGTATAAACGCGTCGCAGCGCGTATCGGACGAAGCCCCCTTGATTCTCGAAAGGTCACAGGCTTATATCGGGGTGCTGATAGACGACCTCGTGACCAAAGGGACGCGTGAACCTTATCGGATGTTCACCTCAAGAGTGGAATACAGGATACTGATCCGTGAAGATAATGCCGATATCAGGCTCGCGGATATCGGGGGCAAACTAGGTTTAGTGTCAAAAGATCTTATTCTCAAGGCGGAAAAGAAAAGAGAGACCGTGCAAAAAGAAGAAGAGAGGCTTAAAAGGGTGTATGTTAAGCCGGGTGAGGCTGTTGAGCGGCTCTTCGCGGAAAAGAAGGAAGCGCCTTTGCCACAGAAGACAAATTTGGCGCAAGTTTTAAAAAGAGCGGGTATTTCTTACGATGACCTTGTAAAAATAGACGCAAGCTTCGCCGGTTTGACTTATTATGAAAAGGTTCAGCTTGAAGTCGATATTAAATACGCCGGTTATGTCGAAAGGGAACTCTCAAGGATAAAAAAGTTCGGGGATCTGGAAAAGATACGCATCCCGGAAAACTTCGATTATTCGGGCATTTCGGGGCTTTCGAATGAAGTTAAGGAGAAGCTTAATAAGGTAAGACCTGTTTCTTTGGGCCAAGCTTCAAGGATCTCCGGCATAACCCCCGCGGCGATAACGATACTTATGGTGAAGCTGAAAACGATGCGGTAGTATATCGTATATCGTGCCCATGGAGACGATAGTTCAGTATGTAGTATGTGGTATGTAGTACCGGGAACGACACGGCAACGGTGGGGTCAGGTCTCACAAAGTTGTCGACATATAGAGACCTGACCCCACCGTTGTAAGAACGTATATGGTTGCGAGGTAACGAGGCGATTTGAAGAACGTCTATGGTATATGGTGCCGGTGATGACGACAGACGACCGCTCGCATTGCTCGCTAGGACGACAGACGATTGGGGTTAGGGATTCGGATTTCGTGGTTCGTTACCCTGTTGTCATTCCGGCGAAAGCGGGAATCCATTAAAAATTTTGATTTTTCTAGATTCCGGATTTCGCCTTCGGCGGATCCGGAATGACGTAATGTGATAAAATCACTAAACCCGAACCCCGAAACACTAGTTACTCGTGCCATATGCCAAATGCTATATGCCATATGCGATAAAGTACCACGATAAACAATAATGAACTACTACTCCTTTAACACATATCTAAAAGACCGCTACGGCGAAAAAGTACGGCGGCTCAGCCTTAACGCCGGTTTTTCGTGTCCGAATAAAAGTCCGGACGGCGAAGGCGGATGTATTTTTTGCAATGAGTTTGGTTTTAATCAGTTCCCCGACACGGAATTATCATTGGATGAACAGATCAAGTTTCTAATGGCCCGTTCAAAAGAAAAATACGGGACAGCTAAGTTCATTGCGTATTTCCAGAGTTCGACAAATACAAATGCTGGAATACTGGAGCTGGAAAAAGCGTATAACGTGATCAAGAAATATCCCGAAGTCGTCGCTTTATATATCGCGACGAGGCCTGATTGTATTGATGAAGAAAAACTGG
>JAQUNB010000138.1 GCA_028717825.1 Candidatus Omnitrophota bacterium | reverse complement strand
GCCCTTATCCATGGGCGGATGAAAACAGAAGAAAAAGAGCGAGTTATGACCGATTTTTGCGACGGGAAATATGATATTCTGGTCGCGACAACCGTGATAGAAGTGGGGCTTGATATCCCCAATGTTACCGTTATACTTATCGAGGATGCCGACCATTATGGGATAAGCCAGCTTCATCAGCTCAGGGGCCGCATAGGGCGCGGTAAATATCCGTCATATTGCATCTTGATAGGTGATCCAAAGACAGAAGACGCGGTCGACAGGCTTTCGGCGATCACGGGGACTAACGATGGTTTTGAAATTGCCGAAAAGGATCTGGACATACGCGGACCCGGCGAGCTATTAGGCACACGGCAAAGCGGTTTGCCTGAACTTAGGTTCGGGAACATAGCGCGGGATTTCGCTATTATGGAAGAGGCGAGAAAAGAAGCGTTTGATCTTGTGGCAAAAGACCCATATTTATTTGATGAACATAATATTGCGATTAAGAGAATGATACTCGAGCGGTATAAAGGAAAGCTCGATATTTTGTAACGAAAGGTGATCATGAGAATTATAGGCGGCCAGTTCCGCGGACGGAAAATAAAACAACCGGAACTTGAAACAACGCGCCCTACCAAGGACAGGATCAGGGAAGCGGTCTTTAACATTATCGCCGTACGTGTGCCGGGATCGAAAGTTCTTGATATTTTCGCGGGCAGCGGTGCCTATGGTCTTGAGGCGCTTTCACGGGGCGCCGAAGAAGCCGTTTTTGTTGAAAAAAACAAGGTATGCAGCGGGGTCCTTAATGAAAATATCCAAGTCTTGGGGGTCACGGACGACTCGGAAGTGATCGCCGCGGATTTTTTTGAAATAGGGGGTACGTTAAAGGAGAAAGGGCCTTTCGATCTTGTGTTTTTGGACCCGCCATACAGCAAAAACTTGGCGAAAAAAGCCTTGATTATGATAAATCAGTATGATATATTAGGGCATTCTGGATTGCTCATAATCGAGCATAGCTCAGAAGAAAGCCTTCCCGGCAAAGAGGGGGGTATTTCTCTTGTAAAACAAAAGACTTACAAAAAGATCTGTATATCGATTTTTCTAAAAAAATGACAAAGAACGCTATTTATCCCGGAACTTTTGACCCTGTTACATACGGTCACCTCGACGTTATACGAAGGGCCAGTGCCCTATTCGGCAAAGTTTACGTTGCGGTAGCTGAAAGCACCGAAAAAGTCCCGCTATTTAAAACTTCAGAACGTGTCAAGATGATAAAAGAAGCTATTTCCGAGTTTAACAACGTAGAAGTGGAAGCGTTTGATGGTCTGGTCGTTGATTATGCTGATAGTAAATCGGCGAAAGTCGTTATCCGGGGATTAAGAATGATATCCGACTTTGAATATGAATTCCAAATGGCCCTTACCAACAGGAAGCTAAGGCCGGATGTTGAAACCGTATTTTTGATGCCGAATGAAACATATTCGTATTTATCAAGCAAACTTATAAAAGAGATCGCCACGTTGGGGGCGGATGTCTCTAAATTTGTTCCTAAAAATGTTGTAAAAAAATTAAGGGAGAAGCGCGGCATATGAGCAGGATCCTTGTTTTGCACGAGAAAGCGAAGAGCCAAAGAAAGAGAATTATTTTGCCGGAAGGAGAAGATTGGCGAGTTGTCAAGGCGGCGTCGGTCATTGCGAAAGAAAAGATAGCGGATGTTTTACTCCTGGGTAAAAAAGACGCGGTCTTGGCGCTGGCGAAAGAGAATTCCGTGTCGCTTGATAATGTCCAACTGGTAGATCCTTTGGCTTTTGAAAAAAAAGACGAAATAATAGAGCAATTTTATGAGAAAAGAAAATATAAAGGCGTTACCCCGGAAGAGGCAGAAAAAACCGTTCTGGGTAATTTTGTGTTCTACGCGGCGATGATGATAAGGATGGGGTATGCCGATGGTTTTGTCGCCGGCGCGAGCCACACAACGTCCGATGTCGCTAGGGCTGCGTTATATTGTTTTCAATTGGATAGGGAAGTCGGGACCGTATCAAGCGCTTTCATTATGGAGATAGAGAACTGTCCGTATGGTGAGAAGGGGCTATTCGCGTACGCGGACTGCGGTATTATCCCGTATCCCACAAAGCGACAACTGATGGGTATAACCATATCAACGAGCGATCTGTTCCGTAAACTTTTTGGTGTTGAGCCGAAAGTGGCGTTATTAAGTTATTCGACTAAAGGAAGTGCGGAAGGCGATAGTATTGTCACGATACGGGAAGCGCTCGCAATGATCAAAGAGAAAAGGCCGGATATACTGGTTGATGGGGAACTTCAGGTTGACTCGGCACTTGTTCCCGAAGTTGCGAAACTAAAATGCCCCAACAGTAAAGTCGCCGGCTCGGCGAATGTTCTTATCTTCCCGAACTTGGACGCTGGGAATATTTCATACAAGCTCAGTCAGAGACTGGCGAACGCAAGGGCGGTCGGGCCCGTGATCCTTGGGCTTGATAAACCCTGCAGTGACCTCTCGCGAGGATGCAGCTGGGAAGATGTCGTTGATACAACGGCGGTTACGGCGATCAGGGCGCAGGGATTATAATATTTTAATAGCGAAAGAGATGAGATGCTGATACTTGTTGTAAATTGCGGGTCTTCTTCGGCGAAATATACGTTGTTCGATGTCAAGAAAGAACAATCTTTATGTCGCGGTATAGTTGAAAGGATAGGTGTTTCAAGATCCTTTCTTATCCACGAAGCGCAGGGCAAAAAAGTTTTGCGGGAAAATGTGGTATGTCCTAACCATTATAAGGCGATAGAGATAATACGGGATGTATTGGTCCATCCGGACAAGGGTGTTCTTTCGGACGTAAGCGAAGTAAAAGGCGTGGGGCACCGCGTGGTCCATGGCGGCGAAGAATTCCACGAGAGTGTGGTCATAACCGGGGATGTGATAAAGAGTATAGAAAAGTTTTCGGAACTCGCGCCGCTTCATAATCCGCCTTCGCTTGAGGGCATCAAGGGATGTATGAAGATATTTGGAGGTGTTCCACAGATCGCGGTGTTCGATACCGCGTTCCACCATTCCATGGAAGAGCACGTTTTCTGCTACGGCATCCCCTACGAGTTTTATCAGAAACATGGGATACGAAAATACGGTTTTCATGGTACAAGCCATAGGTATGTTGCCTATAAAGCGGCTGAAATATTAAATAAGCCGCTAAATAAGCTCAAACTGATAACGGTTCATCTGGGCAATGGATGCAGTATAGCGGCGGTATTGAACGGGAAAAGTGTGGATACGTCAATGGGGCTTACTCCGCTGGAGGGGCTGTTAATGGGGACGCGGTCAGGTGACCTCGACCCGGCTGTTGTCACATATTTGATGCAGCGGGAAAAGCTCGGGATAGAAGAGGTTAACAATCTCCTCAATAAAAAAAGCGGTCTTTTAGGTGTTTCGGGCGTAAGCAACGATATGCGGGATATCCTGAAGGCAATTGAAGAAGGTGACACACGCGCGAAGCTTGCGTATGATATTTTTGTCTACCGGATAAAAAAATATATAGGCGCGTACGCGGCGGTATTAGGCGGGGCGGACGCCGTTATATTTACCGCAGGGATCGGCGAAAATGTTCCGGGCATTAAAGAAGAAATCGAGAAAGATCTCTTTCCTCTTTTTGGAGGGGGGACCAAGTTTCTTATTATAGGTACGAACGAGGAGCTTTTGATAGCGAAAGATACATATGACCTTGTAAAAAAAACAATATAATGATCAGTGATGAGTTGTCAATGATCGGGTGAGAGTTAAACGGAGGGATAAAATGCCAAAAGTAAAACATAGACATTCCAGATCGCGCGGACGCAAAAGACGCACACATTATAAGGCGGTAGCGCCTTCTCTGGGGACATGCTCACATTGCGGTAAAAGTGTAAGGCCGCATCAGATCTGTCCTTATTGCGGATATTATAAAGATGTCCAAGTAATAAAGATAGAGACCAAGGACGATCGCAAGGCTAAGCGCGAGAAGAAAAAGAAAAAGGGACAGTAAGAATATCGCTGTCCGGTAAAACTTTCTAAAGTTTACCGATATGGGTCGAGACAAAAAGCAAAAATGAAGTAAACGTTTTTCGAACCGGAGGTAAAAAATGAGGATCGGTTTAGACGCGATGGGAGGGGACAAGGTCCCGGAGTGTCCCATAGAGGGTGCCGTAATGGCGACTCACGAATATGATTATAAGATAGTGCTGATCGGTGACGAAGATAAGATAAAGAGCGAGCTCAAAAAATATACTTATCCTAAAGAACAGATAGAGATAGTTCATACTTCGCAGACGATCGAAATGCATGAGCCTGCGGCGATCTCCGTGCGGAAGAAAAGGGATTCCTCGATAGTTATAGGCGCGGAACTTCTAAAAGAAGGAAAGATCGACGCGTTTGTGAGCGCGGGTAATACCGGTGCCGTTGTCTGCGCCCCAACCTTGAGTTTACGCCTTTTGCCGGGTGTTGATCGGCCCGGG
>JAQUNB010000137.1 GCA_028717825.1 Candidatus Omnitrophota bacterium | reverse complement strand
ATACGGTAACGTTCGCGCCGAGTTTTACAAGCGCCAGGATATTGCTCCGCGCCACACGCGAATGCGCTATATCGCCTATTATGCTGACGTTGAGGCCCTTAACTTTGCCGAGTTTTTCTTTTATCGTAAATACGTCAAGGAGCGCCTGTGTGGGATGCTCGTGAGCGCCGTCTCCGGCGTTCACTACGGAGGCTTTTACGCATTTAGCCAGATAATACGGCGCCCCCGATGAGGCATGCCGCATGATTATCATGTCTATCTTCATCGCCTCCAGATTTCTCGCGGTATCTCTAAGGGTCTCTCCTTTTGTAAAGCTTGATGAGGATGTTGCCACGCTCAGGGTATCCGCACTTAAGCGTTTCGCGGCAAGCTCGAACGACGCGCGGGTCCGGGTAGAGGGCTCACAGAAAAGCATCACGATCGTTTTGCCTCTTAACGCGGGGACTTTCGGGATAGAACGGGTCAAGACCTCTTTGAACCCTCCCGCCTGATCGAGTATCGTAAGTATTTCGTCCGGAGAGAGCTCTTCGATCCCCAAAAGATGTTTTTTTGTCCATTTTATCGCTTTTTCTTTATTCATTTTTTGTCCTTTGCAATTATAGGCTATCTTATAAATGACAAAACAATGTCATTGCTAGCGTTTTTTGAGTAGGGAACGGTTTTAAACCGTTCCCTACAATTCCGTAAAAGAGCGTGATTGCTTCGTCGCCGAGAACGCTCCTCGCAATGCCAACATGGGTATTTATGATATGTTTTCTATTCATTTCCGGCCATGACCACTACTTCTTCCAGCTTATCCGTTTCGTTGAGCCTTACTTCCACGCTTTCTTTGCGCGCCGTTGGGATGTTCTTTCCTATATAATCCGGTCTTATAGGTAGTTCCCTGTGTCCGCGATCTATAAGCACGGCAAGCTGTATGCTTGAGGGCCTGCCAAAATCAATAAGTTCGTCCAGCGCGCACCTTATGGTCCTCCCGGTAAAAAGAACATCGTCCACTAGTATTATTTTTTTGCCTGTTATATCAAAATTTATTTCGGTTGAATGGACTATCGGATGGTCGGATATCTCGGTAAGGTCATCCCGATATAAGGTAATGTCGAGCGCGCCTACCGGGACCTCTTTCCCTTCTATTTCTTTTATGTTTTTTGCTATTCGCTCGGCCAGGTATGCGCCTCTAGATTTAATGCCGATTATTACGAGGTTCTCCACCCCTTGATTTTTTTCCACTATTTCGTGCGCTATGCGCTGAATGGTGCGCTTTATCCCTTCCGCGTCCAGAACCCTTGATTTTATCGAAAAATTCATAAATTTACCTTTCCTTTTTTAACATAGCAACAGAGTAATTTTGCAGGGAATGGGCATGCCTATTCCCTACGTTTTCCGTTTTTTCAAGGTAGGGAACGGTTTGAACCCGTTCCCTACACAAAAATGTCTGCGATGATACTGTTTTGCCTTTAATAAGATGGTTTTTGTGGCCGTTTCCGGGCACAAAAAAAGCCTCCTTGTCTTGTGACAAGCAGGCTTGTAATTGTATATTTTTCACTTTTGACTCCTTTTCTGGTCTCTCTGGACCAAATTAAAAGGTTAAATTTCCATACAAATAATACCTCTTTTGGCGCATTATGTCAAGCGATTTAGTTAGTCGACCCTCTTTTTATAAAAAAATTTGGCTATTTTTCTGTAAGTATTTTAAAATAAACTACTTATGTGATAATGCTTGTTTTTACGCTTTCGAATATACATACCTATTATATCGATCTATTTCCGGCTTTATTTCCTGCCATATATTTTCATCAATTGGTGGATAATAAAAATACCATCTCTGGTGTTTTTTGCTGGGTTTGATGGCATTTTTGGTCCAGTCGGCCATCTCATCAGCTCTAATGAATGCCATCATATTAAAGAAAAGTTGTGTAACAAGTCCTGTTTTGTTATTTTCTTCTTCTGCCATTTCAAGATAAAAAACATTTTCGTTTTTATTTAAGACATCCAGATCCCCTTCGTCTTTAACAAGAGTTTTGGTTGCGCCTATAACAATTTTCCCACAGCTTGTAATATTTTCTCCGAATAGCATTTTCATTTTTTCAAGAACATCGTTTATGGTTTCCTCGCCTGAACAGATGCTGATGTTTTTATTATCGATATACTCGCCTAATCCCGTCATCGCTAAATACCGGTCGAGATTTTCGCGACCGATCTCTTTATCAAGCATCCGTATATGCAGTGTTTTTGACGCCAATTGTTTACTTATGCCCACATCTTCCATGACATTCGCCAAAAGTCTCATATCCGCCGGGCTTTGTACGGCGATACTCATGAAATTGTTTTTCTCTCCAAGAAAGGAAGATAAAAGCCGTTCTTTTTCTTCGGGCGTAGCCGTATGCTCACCCGTTCCGCACCGCCGGTGTATATTGTCAACGGCTATTTCGTAAAGGCTTTTTTCGTCGAGCGAGTTGCTTTTTATCCTTGGTAGCGTCTTTACGAAAAGTTTCGCCATGCCAAGAAATTGTTTCTCGCCGTGAACCCGCTGCTCGCGCATCCAGTTAATCCCGTTTTCAATGATAAAAGTATCAAGCACGCTGGCCAGGCTATCCTTACTAATCGCCCCATCCGGCGAAAGTATCGCCATTTCTTCCATGGCTTCTCTGTCGAGTAACATGCAAATGGTTCTCTTGCCGCGAACATTAAGTTCTTCTTCAAGTGCCCTTATAAGGGATTCTCCCGCCAGATCCGGCAGAGGTATTATCTCTATCCCCTTATTTTCCGCAATGCTCACGATCTCATTCCTAAACGACAGATCGAGCGGTATTGCCAGAGAAAACACACATGGTTCTTCTCTTTCTTTCTCGCTTTTTTCTTCCTGCGACGCCTTCCCTGGCCCGGATGACCGCTGATTCTTTTCTTTTGCCTCTTTTGCCTGCGCGAATATATTTGCCTCTTGCTTCTCAGGAGGAATGATCCGGATTCGAGATCCTGCTTTGTACCACTGAATACTTCCTTCACGCGCTTTAAACATTAATATGGGATCCGGTGTCATAACCACGGTAAGCGGTTCTTTATAAAAAACACCAAGATCCCGAACAAGGGCTCCATTTGTATACTTAAGCGTAATGGTGTTTTTCTCAATGAAAATTGTAATTTCTTTTCCGTTCGTCGGGTGAATAAAAATGAATTTTTCTTCCAGGCGCTCTTCTTCTTTGCCCTCTACACGTATTCTGAAAAATATTTTTTTTAAAAGTTCGCTGTAATACGCCATAACGCGAAAATTGAGGATCGGAGGGCCCGTTCTCTCGGTTCCGCTGTCCAGATACGGACGAATTTCATAATCCCGATACCGCAATTTTGGATCGACCAATACAAATTCGTTTAAAAAGCGATACGCCCCCCTATTCTCGCTCACTAAAACCCATTCATTATTACACAAAAGCTCCAGATCCTTGCATGCCCTATTACTTATACGAAACATTGCGGGATTAAAAACATTATCGTCATAGACATAAGCTTTTCCATCCGCCGCAAACATAAGAGCGTTTAATACACTTACCCCTATTCCTTTCTTATGCAGTTGCCAATCAAGATGCAACGATATTTGGAGGGGATAAAGCGTGCTGTCTTCATTATTATTTTTCACAGGATCTTGTGGCTGCCAGACATGAAGTGTTCCCTTTTTTTGTTCGCCTATATGAATCGCGTATTCTATATCGGAGACTCTCCGGCATTGTATTTTTTCTCCTGTTTCAAGATTAAGCGTAGATAAAAAAGTAAGGGCCCTCGTTTTTTTATCATATTCGAACGTGCTTATTTCATTCCCCTCCTTATCATATACCGCTCGAAGATAAGGGGAGGCTCCTTCCTCTGCCCCATAAAAAAGAAGGTTCTCTCCCTTCTCTTTATAACTAAATTCAGAGGGCAATGAAAACAGCTCGTGAAGCCGCGCGGACAAATAAACTAACATTGCACCATCTGCCAATCTGTCTTCATCCCACGCTTCCTGAGAAATAACATCCTCATACACAATGGCCTCAAATATCTCCTCAAAAGATTGATTAACGGCGATCTCATTAAGAGATTCTTCGGAGTAATACTCAAGGGAACGAAAATCATCGTTCATGATTCTTTCCGTTGCCTTAAGCGCGGTTTCGTACAGAAATTTTCTATCGCTACTAAGTGATGCGCTTTCCTTTTCAATATTGCTATGGAATAAAAGTACTGCTTTTTTTATGCGCGCCAGCGCGCTCACTTTTTCCCTGAGCGCTTTCCGTTGTGCCGCCTCTTTTGCCCTGAGAGCGGCAGGATCAAGCGCTTGTGCCAACACAAGGGGTTTTCCCCGAGGTTCGCCATCCGTCAGAAACCATCCGTGATCATCATCAAACATCTTTGAAAGATCAAGCCACGCATCGGTCTTAATTCGTCCATCTATCTGTTTTTCGTATGAGATAAACAGCTTTGAAAGCTCCATAAATATCCCTACGTTTTTGAGGCCGTTCCCGTACCCAACATAGTGTTTCCCGAGTTTTCTT